>DAIPLE010000051.1:0-12269 GCA_036769425.1 Actinomycetota bacterium | reverse complement strand
TCCCGGGACCGCCAGTGGCCTCACGCCGCCTGGCGGTCCCGGGAACCGAGGGCGACGTTCAACGCGTCGCGGAGGGTCGCGGCCGGCACCGCAGTCAGTCCGGGCGTCGCTGGGAGCGACGGGGGGCCGATCACGCGCCGGAACCCGAGCCGGGCCGCCTCGGCGAGCCGTCGGCCGGCGCCGGGAACCTGACGGATCTCGCCGCCGAGGCCGATCTCGCCCACCACGACGGTGTCGGCGTCGATGCTGCGATCGAGGTTCGCGCCGGCGACCGCGAGCGCGACCGCGAGGTCGAGTCCCGGTTCGCCCACCCGCACGCCACCGACGACGTTGGCGTAGACGTCAGAGGACCGGAGCGTCTCGGCGCCGCGCGCTTCGAGGACGGCGAGGAGCAGCGCGAGGCGGGTGCCGTCGAACCCGTCGGCGAACCGGCGGGGCGGCCCGACGGCCGGCGCCACGAGGGCCTGCACTTCGACGAGGAGCGGCCGGGCGCCGTCGAGCACCGCGGCGACGACGGACCCCGGGGCGTCGACGCGGCGATCCTCGAGGAACAGCGATGACGGGTCGGGCACCTCGACGAGCCCGGTGTCGCGCATTTCGAGGATCCCGAGCTCTTGGGTGGAGCCGAACCGGTGCTTCAAGGCCCGGACCAGCCGCAGCGTGTGGTGGTGATGGCCATCGACCGAGAGGACGGTGTCGACGACGTGCTCGAGGGCTCGGGGGCCGGCGACCGAGCCGTCCTTGGTGACGTGACCGACGAGGAGTGTCGGGAGCGCGGCTTGCTTCGCGAGCTGGACGAGCGCCTGCGCGCACTCCCGGACTTGGGTGACGCTGCCGGGTGCGCCGGGCCGGTCGGGGTGGACGATGGTCTGGATCGAATCGACGGCGACGACGTCGGGACGGTGCTGGGCGACGATGGCGAGGATTCGGGGAAGCGACGTGTCGGCGGCCAGACGCAGCTCGGGGTGGAGCGCGTCGACCCGTCCCGCTCGGAGCCGGACCTGCTCGGGTGATTCTTCGGCGCCGACGAGGAGGCACCGGGCTCCGGCGCGGGCCATGCGACCCAGGGCCTGGAGCAACAAGGTGCTCTTGCCCATGCCGGGCTCCCCGGCGAGCAGGGTCACGGAGCCGGGGACGAGGCCGCCCCCGAGGACCCGGTCCAGCTCGCCGAGGCCGGTGGCGCGGCGGTCGCCGGCGGTGGTGGCGACCTCGGTGATCGGGGTCGGCAGGTCCAACGGGCGATCGCCGTGGTGCGGGACCGCTTCGACGAAGGATCCCCAGGCGCCGCAGTCGGGACAGCGGCCGAGCCAGCGGGGCACCTCAGCATCGCACCCGGTGCAGCGGTGCGGGGGCCGGGTTGTCACGCCCCGCAGCGTCACACGCCGGTGTGACACCGGGTCCACAATCGGCCGGGGATCGCGACGGGCGGGGGCCACACTGTCGGCCGTGCCGGACCGCTCCCCGCTCGTCGTGGGCTTCGATCTCGACATGACGCTGGTCGATTCTCGGCCGGGGATCGCGGCAACCCTCGCCGCGCTCGCCGCCGAGACCGGGACACCGATCGACGCCGACGTGGTGGTGGGCCGGCTCGGTCCGCCGCTCGAGGACGAGATGGCGCACTGGTTCCCGCCCGACGAGGTCCCGACGGTGTCGGACCGGTTCCGCGCGCTCTACGCCGACCTCGGCGTGCCCGGCACGGTCTTGCTCGATGGCGCGGCGGAGTCGGTGGCCGCGGTCCGGTCGGCAGGAGGTGGCGTCGTGGTGGTCACCGCCAAGTTCGAATCCAACGCCGTGGCGTGCCTCGACCACGTCGGTCTGGCGGTGGATTCGGTGTGCGGATGGCGGCACGGGCCCGACAAGGGGGTGGCCCTCGCCGAGTACGGCGCGGCGGTCTACATCGGTGACACCCCGACCGACGTCGCCGGTGCGCGGGGAGTGGGGATCGTGGCGGTTGGCGTTGCCACCGGTCCGCATCCCGCCGGGGAACTCCACGCCGCCGGTGCGGACATGGTGCTGAGCTCTCTCACCGAGTTCCCAGCCTGGTTGCGAACGTGGCTGACGGGCTGACGCGTCTGCCCGATCGTCGTCTCAGGCCCCGACGGTGGTGGTGGCCCGTGGGCGGCGTCTGGGGGCGCGGCGACGGCCGCCCCGCCGCCACACGACGGCGGCGAGGAACGCCAATGCCACCGCGACGCCGAGGAGCACGCCCCGGACCGGGTCGATGGTGGTTGCGGCGACGTCGAGCTGCTGGCGGTTCCCGGGCTGGATAGTGATGGTCCGGCGGCTGCCGGGCAGGTCGGCGACCACCCGAACCGACAACGAGCTGCGCAGCTGGGCGAGGAGCTGCAGGTTGATGGCGTTGACGTCGACGTGCTGACCGGCGAGGCTGGCGACGAGCTGCTGATCGGTGGTCACCCCCGGTTGCGCGGCGGTCAGGTCCACGGTCCCGCGCAGCGTGACCCGGTGCCCGAGACCGACCCAGGCCGCGTCGCGGGCCGCGGCGAAGCTGCGCAGCGGCCCGGTGGTCCCGGCGAGCTCCCGGGCGATGCGCGCCACCTGGCCCGGCGACTGGAACCGCTTGGTGACGGTGAGGGTGGCGCCGCCGCTCTTGCTGGCAACCCAGGGGGAGACGGTCCATCCGGCGGCGTGCAGGTCGGCGAGTCGGACCCGTTGCTGGAGGGTCGCGCCGCCCGCTTCGGCGGCTTGGACCGCGTCGGCGTCGAGCACGACCGCGGCTTGCACGGTCCCGGACCCGTCGGGTCGCATCGAGACCCGCACGGTCGCCCGGGCCGAACAGCCGCCGAGGACGATCCCGAACACGACCGCGGCGATGGGCGCCCAGACACGCGGTCGAGCCTGTTCGCCCGACGGACCCGGAGTCACGCCGCTCGAGGCTTCGTGCCGGCGCCGCGCCGAGAGGTGGGTGGGTTCAGCCTTCGGAACCCGAGCCGGCGAGCTCGACCGGTGGGGGCTCAACACCCTCGACCGGTGGGGGCTCGACACCCGCGACCGCCCGGAAGCTGAGCTCCTCGCCGTCGGCGTCGACGACGATCGTCTCGCCGGCGTGGAACTCCTTCCAGAGGATCTTCTCGGAGAGGGGGTCCTCGACGAGGCGCTGGATGGCTCGCCGCAGCGGACGGGCACCGAGCTGAGGGTCATAGCCCCGACGGGCGAGCAGCAGCTTCGCCTCGGGGGTGAGGTCCAACCCGAGACCCTGGCTTTCGAGCTGGTCCTGCACGCGGCGGATCATGAGGTGGACGATTTCGCCGACCTCTTGTTGGGACAGCTCCGCGAAGACGATGACCTCGTCGATGCGGTTGAGGAACTCGGGGCGGAAGTGCCGCTTGAGCTCGTCGACGACCTTGTCCTTCATCTTCTCGTAGGTGACGGCCTCGTCGGCCGGCCCGAACCCGATCGATACCTTGCGCAGATCGGCCGTCCCGAGGTTCGAGGTCATGATGATCACGGTGTTCTTGAAGTCGACCGTGCGACCTTGGGCGTCGGTGAGTCGCCCGTCTTCGAGGATCTGCAGCAAGGTGTTGAAGACGTCGGGGTGGGCTTTCTCGATCTCGTCGAAGAGCACCACCGAGAACGGCTTGCGGCGCACCGCTTCGGTGAGCTGGCCGCCTTCGTCGTAGCCGACGTATCCGGGCGGGGAGCCCACGAGGCGCGACACGGTGTGCTTCTCCATGTACTCGCTCATGTCGAGCTGGATCAGCGCCGCTTCGTCACCGAAGAGGAACTCGGCGAGCGTCTTGGCGGTCTCGGTCTTCCCGACCCCGGAGGGTCCGAGGAAGATGAACGACCCGGAGGGCCGCTTCGGGTCCTTCAGGCCGGCGCGGGTGCGTCGAATGGCCTGCGACACCGCTTTGATCGCGCTGTCCTGGCCGACGACCCGCTTGTGGAGCTCGTCTTCCATGCGGAGGAGCTTGGCGGTCTCCTCCTCGGTGAGCTTGTACACCGGGATGCCGGTCCAAAGCGCGAGGACCTCCGCGATCGATTCTTCGCTGACCTCGTTGAAGAGGTCGACGCCTTCGCGTTGGGCTTCGGTCTCTTTGGTGCGGCGCTGCTCGAGCAGCTCCTTCTCACGGTCGCGGAGCGACGCGGCCCGTTCGAACTGCTGACCTTCGATCGCTTCCTCTTTGTCCTTGCGGACGGTGGCGATCTCGTCCTCGAGCTCCCGGAAGTCGGGTGGAGCCTGCATGCGGCGGATCCGCAGCCGCGAACCGGCTTCGTCGATGAGGTCAATCGCCTTGTCGGGGAGGTGACGGTCCGAGATGTAGCGGTCGGCGAGGTTCGCGGCCGCGACGACGGCCTGGTCGGTGATGGTGACGCGGTGGTGGGCCTCGTACCGGTCGCGCAGACCCTTGAGGATCTCGATGGTGTGGGTGACGGTGGGCTCTTCGACCTTGATGGGCTGGAAGCGGCGCTCGAGCGCGGCGTCCTTCTCGAGGTGCTTGCGGTACTCGTCGAGGGTGGTCGCGCCGATGGTCTGGAGCTCGCCGCGGGCGAGCATCGGCTTGAGGATGCTGGCCGCGTCGATGGCACCCTCGGCGGCGCCGGCGCCGACGAGGGTGTGAAGCTCGTCGATGAAGAGGATGATGTCACCGCGGGTGCGGATCTCCTTGAGGACCTTCTTGAGTCGCTCTTCGAAGTCACCGCGGTAACGAGAACCGGCGACGAGCGCGCCGAGGTCGAGGGTGTAGACCTGCTTGCCCTTGATGGTCTCGGGGACGTCACCGCCGACGATGTCGGACGCCAGTCCTTCGACGATGGCGGTCTTGCCGACGCCGGGTTCACCGATCAGGACCGGGTTGTTCTTGGTGCGGCGGGACAGGACCTGCATGACCCGCTCGATCTCCTTCTCGCGCCCGATGACCGGGTCGAGCTTCTTCTCTCGGGCGAGCTGGGTGAGGTTGCGGCCGAACTGGTCGAGGACGAGGGAGCCCGACGGCTGCGATTCGCCACCGGCACCGCCTTGGCCTTGGCCCTCTTTGGCGCCGGCGTATCCGGAGAGGAGCTGGATGACCTGCTGGCGGACCCGGGACAGGTCCGCGCCGAGCTTCACGAGGACCTGGGCCGCGACGCCTTCGCCTTCGCGGATGAGCCCGAGGAGGATGTGCTCGGTGCCGATGTAGTTGTGGCCGAGCTGGAGCGCCTCGCGCAGCGACAACTCGAGCACCTTCTTGGCGCGGGGCGTGAAGGGGATGTGACCGGAGGGGGCCTGGCCGCCGTGTCCGATGATCTCTTCGACCTGGGCCCGGACCGCTTCGAGGCTGATGCCGAGCGATTCGAGGGCTTTGGCCGCGACGCCCTCACCTTCGTGGATCAGCCCGAGGAGGATGTGCTCGGTGCCGATGTAGTTGTGGTTGAGCAGGCGCGCCTCTTCTTGCGCCAGCACGACCACCCGTCGAGCCCGGTCGGTGAAGCGTTCGAACACAGTGCCTACCGTCGTCCTTCTGGTCGCCCGTCCCACGTCGCCATGAGCGTGGGAACCGGACCACCGTCGTTGCGTCCCAGTCTACCCGTGCGGGTCCACGTGCCTTCTGCCAGACCGGGCCCTCACCTTGAGGTTCTCGGCCTTTTGGAGGCCGCGCGTGAGCGGTACCAAGCGCGGCAAGCGTGAAATTGTTCCCGGCTTGGTGGGACCGGCCGGGGCTGCGTAGCGTGGGCCGCATGAGCCTGGCGGAGACGCTCGAGCTCCCGCCGCTGCCGGGCGACCTCAAGCGGGTGGAGAGGGCGCTGGCGGGCGCGGTCGAACACCAGGACCGGTTCTTGGGCGACGTCGCTGGTCATCTCGTCGCGGCCGGTGGGAAGCGGATCCGCCCGACACTGACGTTGTGCGCCGCGTACGCCGCGAGCGGCTCGAATCGGCCGGCGTCGGACGACGCGGTGACCGGGGCCGTGGCCGTGGAGCTGGTGCATCTGGGGTCGCTGTACCACGACGATGTGATCGACGAGGCCGAGACCCGCCGGGGGGTCCCGTCGGTGAACGCCCGCTGGTCGAACATCGTGGCGATCCTGGCCGGGGACTACCTGCTGGCCCGGGCATCGGGGTTGGCGGCATCGCTGGGGGCGCCGGTGGCGGGCTTGCTGGCGGCGACGATCGGGGAGCTGTGCCGAGGTCAGGTGCTCGAGCTCCAGCACCTGTTCGATGTCAGCCGGTCCGAGGAGGACTACGCCACCGCGATCGAAGGCAAGACCGCGTCGCTGTTCGCGACAGCGTGTCGCATCGGGGGGATGGTGAGCGACGTCGACGAGCCGACCTTGGACGCCTTGACCCGGTTCGGCACCCATCTCGGCTTGTGCTTCCAGATCGTGGACGACTGCCTGGACCTGACCGCGACCGACGCCACGCTGGGCAAGCCGGCGGGTCAGGACCTGTTGGAGGGCATCTACACGCTGCCGGTGATCTACGCGCTGGTCGAGGACCCTGGGTTGAGCGACCGGCTCGGCGCCCCCCTCGACGGGGAGCGCCTGGCCGAGGTTCGGGCCCGCGCCGCCGCGAACGGCGCCGTCGACGCGGCGCTGGCCGTCGCCCGCGACCACGCGACGAAGGCCGGGGAGGCCCTGGCCGGCGCCGACACGCTCGACGCCGGGGTGTGTGAGTCGTTGAGCCAGCTCGTCGACGGGCTCGTGACGCGCCAGAGCTGAACGCCGAGCGGCGCGCTTAGGCGGCGCTGAGGGTCGCGGCGTCAACCTCGCGGAGAAACCCGGCGACGGCCCGGTTGAATGCGTTCGGGGCTTCGACCATGAGCGCATGCCCGACGCCGCGCACCTCCAGGAGTCGGGCGGTGGGGATCAGCTCGGCAAGCTCGTCGGCGTCGCCGAGTGGCGTGAGCAGGTCCTGGGAGCCGGTGATCACCAGCGTGGGTGCGTGCACGTCCACGAGCTCGAAGCGCAGCTCGTCGGACTCGGCGAGGATGGCCTGGACCTGCGCGGCGAAGTTCTCCGGTGGGGCCTGCTGCAGGATCCGCGCCATGACGTTGAGCCACACCCCGACCCGGCGATGCAGGCGGGGCCCGATGAGCCATCGAAGCCCCTCGCCGCCGAGCGCGCCCATGCCGCCGGCGAGGACCGCGGCGGACCAGTCCTCGAACAGCTCGCGGCGCCACTCGTGATGGCGACACGCGGTGCACGAGAGCACGAGGGAGCGGACCCGTTCGGGATGGCGGACCGCGACGATCTGGGCCAGGACCCCGCCCATCGAGGCGCCCATCACGTGCGCGTCGTCGACCCCGGCGTCGTCGAGGACGGCGACGGCGTCGTCGGCCATCTGCTCGAGCGAGAGCGGATGCGGGGCGCCGGCGCTGCCGCCCACGCCCCGATTGTCGACGGCGTAGCAGCGGAATTGGCGACCGAGCGGGAGGCGCTGCAACGCCCAGCCGCGCGAGTCGACACCGAGACCTTGCAGCATGAGCAGCGGGGCGGCGTCGCGTCGCCCGAAGGTCTGGTACTCGACGGGCACGCCGTCGCGGGCGATCGCGACGCTCATGATCGGTCCTCGAGGAGGGCCTGGACGCGGGTCTGGACCTCGGCGGCGAGCTCCGCGGCGGCGAGCTGATCGTCGGCGCCGGTCCCGGCCGGTGGGAACAGGGGCTCCCCGAAGCGGACCCGCCACGGCCGGCCGGGCCGACCGAACGGGAAGCCGGGTTGGATCGCGACGGGCAGCACGGGGAACCCGAGGGTGGCGACGAGCAGCGCCCGGGGCGGCTCACCGGGACCGGACCGGAACCACGTCGGGGCGAGCGGCGCCGCGGCGACGTTGCCGGCTCGGAGGAGCGCGGCGACGTCGTCGGGTCGGTAGCCGATGGCGCCGAGCTTGCGGAGGGCGTCGCCGAGCACCGGGACCTCGGGGGCACCGACGACGCGGGTGCGCCGGCCGCAGGCGACGCGCACCGCGCGGACGACGGCGAGCGGTTCGAGGAACCCGAGCCCCCGGTTCGCGACGAGCAGCGCGGGGCCGACCTGTGGGACGTATTCGCCGTGCTCGACGGTGACGGGGAGCGGCGCGAGCCCGGCCGAGAGGTCCATGAGGTGGGGATCGGCGCCGAACTCGTCGACGGCGTACTGGCCGCGCAGACGTCGGCGCAGCGCCGCGGGCAGCGAGTCGGTGGCGAGGATCCGGTCGGTGTCGAGCCCGTAGTTGGGGACCGGGACCGTCACGCGACTCTCCGGGTCGGCTCGAGTCGCAACACCGTCGCCCATTCGTACAGGTCGACGAGCACCTCCTGGGTGGGGCGTAGCGATCCGAGGTCGAGCTCGGCAACGGCGCGGGCCCCGTCGCCGCAACGGCCGTGCCGGAGGAGCTCGACGACGTGGGGCGGGATGGGCGCGCCGGCGAGCTCGGCAACCTCGGCGGCGAGCTCCCAGCCGAAGCCGACGACGGGGATTGGGATCCGGTTGCCGAGGCGGACGGCCTGCCACGGGCTGGACGCGCCGGGCCCGACCACGTTCAGTGGGCCTTCGAAGCCCTGCACCAGCATCTCGACCATCGCCCGCGCCGCGTCGTCTTGGTGGAGGAGGGAGAACGGCGGGTCGGCGAGGGCCGGGACGGGGACGGCGGGGAGTCGCAGCACCCGTCCGAGCGGGCTCGGGATGTGTGACCCGGCGACGACGGCGTAGCGCAACGCGCCGACGGGCACGTCGTGGCGTCGGCCGATGCCGAGGGCGAGCGACTCGACCTCGAGACAGGTGCGACCGTACGGGGTCGTGGGCGCGAGGGGGGCTTCCTCGTCGGGGACGAGGGGATGGCCCCGACCGCGTCCGTAGACCTCGAGGCCGCTGCGCACCGCGATGCGTCCCAGATGCCCGGCGCGTTGCGCGGCGCCGAGGGCGTTGACGGTGCACGCCTCGGTGCTCGCCGCGGCCTCCCGCGGTCCCATCCGGGAGCCGGGTTCGTAGACGCCGAAGTGGGCGACGGCGTGGGGTGCGAAGTCGGTGACGAACCCGATGAGGCGGTCCCGGTCCCGGGGGTCAATCCGCTTGAACGTGGCGCGTCGGAGCCGACGGCGGGGCGGCATGAAGTCGAAGCCGGCGATCTCGTCGACTTCCGGTCGCGTTTCGAGGAGCTGGGCGACGCGGGTCCCGAGCTCGCCGCCCATGCCGGTGACCAGGACACGCATTAGCTGGTTCTCCCTTCGTCGTCAGTCTCGCCGGCTTCGGGGCGCAGGTGGGGGAACAAGATGACCTCTCGGATGCTGGTGACGCCAGCCACCAGCATGACGAGGCGGTCGACGCCGATCCCGACCCCGCCGGCGGGTGGGAGCCCGTACTCGAGGGCCCGGAGGTAGTCCTCGTCGACGCCGTGGGCCTCGTCGTCGCCGCCGGCGGCGAGGCGGGCTTGGGCCTCGAACTGGTGGCGTTGGTCGACGGGGTCGTTGAGCTCGCTGAAGGCGTTGGCGAGCTCGCGGCCGAGGACGACGGCCTCGAAGCGTTCGACGAGGGCGGGGTCGTCGGCTCGACGGCGCGCCAGCGGCGAGACCTCGCGGGGGTAGTCGGTGACGAGCACCGGTCCGACGAGGTGGGGTTCCACGGTCTTCTCGTAGAGCTCCATGACGAGCTGGCCGCCACCCCAGTGTTCGTCGCGGGGGACACCGAGACGGTCGCAGACCGCGGCGAGGTCGGCGACCGGCATGGTGGGGTGCACCGATTCGCCGGTGTGTTCGCGGATGAGGTCCAGCATCGGGCGGCGCGGCCAGGGTGGCGTGAGGTCGATCGGTTGCCCGTCGACGGTGACGGTGGTGCTGCCCGTCGCGGCGCGGGCGCAGTGGGCGGCGAGCTCTTCGGTGAGGGTCGCCATGTCGGTGTAGTCGGCGAACGCCTGGTAGCACTCGAGCATCGTGAACTCGGGGTTGTGGCGGGTGGAGAGACCTTCGTTGCGGAAGACGCGGCCGATCTCGAAGACGCGCTCGTAGCCGGCGACGAGGAGGCGCTTGAGGTGGAGCTCGAGCGCGACGCGCAGGCTGAGGGGGATGTCGAGCGCGTTGTGGAACGTGTCGAACGGTCGTGCGGTGGCACCGCCGGGCTGGGTGTGGAGGACGGGGGTCTCGACCTCGATGAATCCCCGTTCGGTGAGGAAGTCACGGATGGCGGCGATGACCGCGAACCGGATCGCGAAGACCCGGCGGGCGTCGTCGTTGGCGATGAGGTCGACGTAACGCATCCGGAACCGGGTGTCGACGTCGCTGAGGCCATGCCATTTGCTGGGGAGGGGCCGCAGCGCCTTGGCGAGCAGCTCGAAGGACTGGACCTTGACCGACAGCTCTCCCCGTTTGGTCTTCATGACGACGCCTTCGGCGCCGATCCAGTCGCCGAGGTCGAGGTCGTCGAACGCGGCGTGGGCGTCGTCACCGATGGTGTTCTGGGACACGAAGAGCTGCACGGTGCCGGTCCCGTCGCGCAGCGTCGCGAACGTGAGCTTGCCTTGGCGGCGCAGCAGCATGATCCGGCCCGCGACGCGTACGACGTCGCTGGTCTCGGCGCCGGGGTCGAGATGGGCCCAGTGGTCGTGGAGCTCCGCGGTGGTGTGGGTCCGGTCAAAGCGCACCGGATACGGGTCGGTGCCGCCGACGCGGAGTGCGTCGACCTTGGCTTGGCGGCGTTCGCGCTCGTCGCCGGCGCGTCCGTCCTCAGCCATGTCGGTGATCTGGTTCGAGTGGACCTCGGGTGGGGCGCCTCATCGGTTGCGCTCGAAGACGATGCGCAGCCCCGCGAGGGTGAGCCACGGCTCGTAGTGCTGCACGGTCCGGGAGTTGCTGATGATGGGCTCGGCGAGGCCGCCGGTGGCGACGACGGCGCAATCGCCGAGCTCGGCTTGGAACCGGTCGACGAGGGCGTCGACCTGGCCGCTGTACCCGTAGACGCAGCCGGACTGGATCGATTCGACGGTGGACTTGCCGATGACGTGGCGGGGGGCGACGAGCTCGACGCGCCCGAGGGCCGCGGCGCGCTCGAAGAGGGCGTTCATGGAGATCTCGATCCCGGGAAAGATCGCTCCGCCGAGGTACTCGCCCTTCTCGCTGATGGCCTCGATGGTGTTGGCGGTCCCGAAGTCGACGACGATCGACGGCCCCCCGTAGAGGTCGTAGGCGGCGACGGCGTTGGCGATCCGGTCGGCGCCGACCTCTTTGGGGTTGTCGTAGAGGATCGGCATCCCGGTGCGGACCCCGGGTCCGAGGACGAGGGCCGGGAACCCGAAGTAGCGCTCGGTCATCTCGCGCAGCTCGGCGGTGACGCGGGGGACGCCGGAGGAGAGCACGACGCCGTTGATGGGGGCGTCGTCGACGTCGGGCGCACTGGCGCGCGCCTGGGGGGTGGGGACGCCGGCGGGGTCGACGAGGAACGGGGCGAACCCGTGGAAGGCGAGGAACTGCTGGATCATCAGGGCCAGCTCGTCGGCGGTCCGCTCCGCGACGGTGGCGATGCGCCAGTGGTCGGCGAGTCGTTTGCCGTCGAAGAGGCCGATGACGGTCTGGGTGTTGCCGGAGTCGATGGCGAGGAGCATCAGCGGGCGTCGAGATCGTGGAGGTCGAGGCCGAGGTCGAGCGCCGGCGCCGACTGGGTGATGACGCTCGTCGAGATCAGGTCGGCACCAGTCGACGCGTACGCCGCGACGGTGTCGAGGGTGATGCCTCCCGAGACCTCGACCGGGAGGTCCGGGCGGGGGCCGGTACGCACCGCGGCGATGCACACGCGGGCCTGGTCGGGGGGGAGGTTGTCGAGCATGACGAGATCGGCGCCGGCGGCGACGGCGGCGTGCACCTGGTCCAGCTGTTCGCACTCGACCTCGATCCCACGGCCGGGCCAGCGGTCCCGGGCCGTCCTGACCGCGTCTTCGATGCTGAGGCCGCGGAGGTGGTTGTCCTTGATCAGGACCATGTCGGAGAGGTTGCCGCGATGATTGACGCCGCCACCGGCGCGCACCGCGGCTTTCTCGAGGGCGCGCAGGCCGGGGGTGGTCTTGCGGGTGTCCCAGATCCGAATCTGGTCTCCGGCCTCGGCGACGAACCGTCGGGTGAGGGTGGCGATCCCGGAGAGGTGACAGAGGAAGTTCAGCGCGGTGCGCTCGCCGGTGAGGATGCTGCGCAACGGTCCCGCGACGGTGGCGACCGCCGTGCCCGCCGCGAGGGAGCAGCCGTCGGCGGCGGTCCAGCGCACGTCGACGTCGGCGTCGATTTGGGCCCAGGTCTCGGTGACGCAGGCCTGGCCGGCGAGGACCCCGACGGCGCGGGCCGTGATGGCACCGGTGGCGTGGGTGTGGGATGGGA
>DAIPLE010000050.1:0-12297 GCA_036769425.1 Actinomycetota bacterium | reverse complement strand
ATGCCCGAACTCGACGGGTGCGGCATCGGCTTCGTCGCCGACGTCACCGGCGAAGAGTCGCGCGCGATCGTCGAACTCGCCCTGAACGGGCTGGCCTGTGTCCGTCATCGCGGCGCGGTCGCCGCCGACGGTCTCTCGGGCGACGGGGCCGGCATCCTCGCGCCGCTCCCGCGGGCCTTCTTCGCCCGCGTCGGCGCGGCGGCGCTTGGCCGTGAGCTCGACGAGCGCCGCGTCGGGGTGGTGTTCGCGTTCTTGGACCTCGACGACGACGTCGCCCGCAAGACCGCCGAAGCGGCGGTGGCTGAGGCCTGCGCCGCCGAGGGGCTCGAGCTGGCCGGCTGGCGGACCGTGCCGGTGGACGGCTCGCACCTCGGCCCCCACGCCTTGGCTGACCTGCCGATGCTCACCCAAGGCCTCTTGGTCCGACCCGAGGGCATCGACGACGCCGAAGCCGAACGTCGGGCGTTTCGGGCCCGACGTCGGGCGGAGGCCCGCTGCCGTGAGGAAGGCGTCCGTCACTACTTCGCCAGCTGGTCGTTCTCCACCGTCACCTACAAGGCGTTGGTCATCAGCGACCGGCTACCCCTCTTCTATCCCGATCTCGCGGCCGACGACTTCACGGCTGGCCACGCGGTGTTCCACAGCCGGTTCTCGACGAACACCCTCCCCGCGTGGGAGCGCGCGCAGCCGTTCCGGCACCTCTGCCACAACGGCGAGATCAACACGCTGCAAGGCAACGAGCATCGGATGTTGGCGCGCGGTCATCTCGGTTCGGAGCCCGCGGGCCTCGGACCGGAGGAGCTGCTGCGACCGGTCCTCGCGCCCTTCGATTCCGATTCGGGCAAGCTCGACACCACCCTGGAGCTGTTGGTGCGCGGCGGCCGTGACCTGCGCCACGCAGTGTCGATGCTCATCCCGGAGGCGTGGGAAGGAAGCCGCGACCTCGCCCCGGAAGTGCGCGACTACTTCCGGTACCACGCTTGCCTCACTGAGCCCTGGGACGGCCCGGCCGGCCTGATCGTGTCCGACGGCCGCCGCGTCGGCGCCGCGCTCGACCGCAACGGGCTCCGCCCGCTGCGCTGGCAGCGAGCCGAGGACGGCATCGTGAGCTGTTGCTCGGAGGCGGGCGCGGTGCCGCTCGCGGGCCACGGTCGGATCCGGCGTGGCCGCCTCGGACCGGGCGAGATGATCTGCGTCGATCCCGACGTGCCCGGGGGATGGCAAGACGACGCGTCCGTGAAGGCCCAGCTCGCGGCGCGCGCCCCGTACGGCGAGTGGGCCCGCGACGGGCTCGTGCCGTTCGCGACCGGCACCCCGGTGGTCGTGCCGTCTCGACCGGAGGAACTCTGTCGGGAGCAGGTCGCGTTCGGCTGCAACCGCGAAGAGGTGGCGATGGTCCTCAAGCCGATGGCCATCGACGCCAAAGAGCCGACGTTCTCGATGGGTGACGACACCCCGTTCGCGGCGGTCGCCCGTCGGCCCCGCGGCGTGTTCCAGTATCTGAAGCAGCGCTTCGCGCAGGTGAGCAACCCGCCGATTGACCACCTGCGCGAGCGGCTCGTCATGTCGTTGCGAACGTGTCTGGGCCCCCGGTCGGCGCTGCTCACCGAGGTTCCTGAAGCGGCCCGGCTCCTGGCCCTCCCAACCTTCTTCCTCTACCCCGACGCGCTCGACGCGCTCCTCGACCCGGCGCGGTCGCCGTTCCGGGCGGTCACCCTCGACGCCACCTTCGCGGTGGGTGACGGCCCGGAGGGTCTGCGTCAGGGTTTGGCGGGGCTCGTTGACGCCGGGATCGCCGCGGTTCGCGCCGGCGCGTCGATCCTGGTTGTCACCGACGGTGGCACCGACCCGACCCGGGTTCCGATCCCGTCGCTCTTCGCGCTTGGTGCCCTCGACCATCGCCTCATCACGGAGCGGATCCGCCAGGAATGCTCGATCGTGATCGACACCGGCGACGCCCGGGACACCCACGCGATCGCGGCGCTGATCAGCTACGGCGCCGACGCGGTCTGTCCCCGGGTGGCGCTCGGCACCGTCGCTGCCTTCGCCGACGAAGGCCAGCTCGGCGAGCTGGATTCGGCGGCGGCCCAGCACGGCTACCAGGCCGCGGTCGAGGACGGGGTCCTCAAGATCATGTCGAAGATGGGCATCTCCACCGTCGACGGGTATCGGGGCGCGCAGATCTTCGAGGCGCTCGGACTCGGTCCCGAGGTCACCGAGACGTGTCTGTGGCACACGACCTCCACCGCGGGGGGGCTGGGGTTCAGCGCGCTCGCCGCGGATGTCCTCTCGCGTCACCAACGGGCCTACGACGCCGAGGTCCCCACCCTCGACGAGCCCGGCTTTATCCGGTTCCGCAAGCGCAACGGCGAGTACCACGGCAACAACCCCGACATGATCGAGGCCCTCCACGCGTCGATCGGCCTGGTGGTCGACAACCCCGACGCGGCCGAAGCGCCCAACCGACGCGCGTCCAAGAAGGACGGCGGCGACCGGTTCGCGGACGTCACGCCGGCCCCGGCGCACGAGCAAGGGCGCGTCATCGTTCTCGACTCCGAGATGCGTGACGACAGCGGCCAGCTCCCGCTCCCGGACCTCGTCCCCGAAGCCGCTCCGGTCGACCTCCAAGCCGCGCACCTGCTGAACCGGGCCGTCACCGAGCAGCGCGCCGAGCTCTACGAGCGGTTCCGTGAGCTCGTCGAGAGCCGCCCGACGAACGAGCTCCACGACCTCCTCGAGCTCGTCCCCGCGGGCCCGCCCGTCCCGATCGACGAGGTCGAACCGGTGGAGGCGATCACCCGGCGCTTCTCCACCGGCGCCATGTCACACGGCGCACTCTCCGCCGAAGCGCACGAGACGTTGGCGATCGCCATGAACATGCTGGGCGGTCGCAGCAACTGCGGCGAGGGCGGCGAAGACCCTGCCCGCTACCGGACGCGCGGCACCGCCCGGGATCGCAACTCGCGGATCAAACAGATCGCGTCGGGACGGTTCGGTGTGACCCCGGAGTACTGCGCGTTCGCCGATGAGCTCAACATCAAGATCGCGCAAGGATCGAAGCCGGGGGAGGGAGGCCAGCTCCCCGGCCACAAGGTGAGCCCCGAGATCGCCCGGCTTCGCTTCACCCAACCGGGTGTCGGGTTGATCTCACCACCCCCGCACCACGACATCTACTCGATCGAGGATCTCGCCCAGCTCATCTACGACCTCAAGCAGGTCAACCCGATCGCGGACGTGTCGGTGAAGCTGGTCGCCGAGCACAACGTCGGGACCATCGCCGCCGGTGTGGTCAAGGCCCTCGCCGAGGTGGTCCACATCTCGGGGTGTAACGGCGGCACCGGCGCGTCGCCGCTCTCGTCGATCAAGAACGCCGGGCTCCCATGGGAGCTCGGTCTCGCCGAGACCCGCCAGAGCCTGATCGACAACAGCCTGCGCGACCGGGTGCGGGTCCGGGTCGACGGCGGGTTCAAAACCGGCCGTGACGTGATCATGGCCGCGCTCCTCGGCGCCGACGAGTACTCGTTCGGTACCGCGGCGATGCTCGCCGAGGGTTGCATCATGGTCCGGGCCTGCCATCGCGACACGTGCCCGACCGGCATCGCGACTCAACGCCCCGGGCTGCGGGCCAAGTTCGCGGGGACGCCCGAAGGGGTCGCCACCTACATGCTCTACATCGCCGGGGAGGTGCGCGGCCACCTCGCCGCGCTCGGGTTGCGGACCCTCGACGACGCGATCGGGCGCGTCGAGTGTCTCCGCCAGCGCAGCACCGGCGATCTCCGAGCCGACGCGATGGATCTCACCCCGCTGCTCGTCCCACCCGCCGACAAGGACGCCCCTCGCCGGTTCGTCGCGCACAACCCGGTGCAGCGGCCCCGCTCCGAGCTTGACGCCCGCCTCCTCGAGGACGCCTTCGCCACGGTCTGGGGTGGCGGCGAGGAGACCTTCGAGTACGGCATCACGAACGCCGACCGGACCGTCGGTGCGTCCCTCGGCGGCGCCATCGGGCTCGAGTTCGGACAAACGCTTCCACCGGGCTCGGTGCACGCCCGGTTCACCGGTTCCGCCGGGCAGTCCTTCGGCGCGTTCGCGGCCGCAGGTGTCACACTCGAGCTCATCGGCGAAGCCCAGGACTACGTCGGGAAGGGCCTCGGCGGCGGACGGCTCATCCTCCGTCCGCCTGAGGATGACGCCGGCGATCCCGTCCTGGCCGGCAACACCGTCCTCTACGGCGCCACCGGAGGTCAGCTCTTCACCGCCGGGCGGGTCGGTGAGCGCTTCGCGGTCCGCAACAGTGGCGCGACGACCGTCGTCGAAGGCGTCGGCGACCACGCCTGCGAGTACATGACCGGTGGCACCGTCGTCATCCTCGGCCCGTTCGGCTACAACCTCGGTGCCGGCATGACCGGCGGTCAGGCGTTCGTCTATGACCCTGATCACCTGCTCGTCACCCGGCTCAACGCCCAGCTCGTCGACGCGACGCTCCTCGACGAGGCCCAGGCCAGCGAGCTGCAGTTCCTCGTGTCGCGGCACCGAGAGCTCACCGGATCGCCGACCGCGGGGGCGATGCTGGCCGACTGGGACGCCACCCTGCGGCTGTTCCGGCGGGTCGCGCCGCTCGGCGAAGTGGAGCGGATCGAACGGGCGAACGAGGGTGTGATCAGCGCGGCGCGCTGATCAGGCGCCACCGACGATCAGCAGCAGCGGGCGTCCACCGAACCCGAACAGGCCCGCCACCAGTCGCCCGGTCGTGCCGGTCCGGCGCTGCTGGTAGGTGTGCACCGCCCGGTTGTACGCCGCGACCGCCGGCGGGCTGACAATCGCGGTGTCGAACGCACCGAACGCGGTCAGCACCGCCGGGTTTGATGAGAGCCGAGCAGAACTGGACACGTTGGCGTGGGCCCGCAACGCCAGTGCTTCCAGCTCGTCGGCCAGGGGCGCTTGGGTTCCCGGGTCGTCGGTCTGGTCGATGCGCTGCCACTGGCCGAGCGCGGCCGTGAGGTCTTTCGTCACCGCGCGTGCCTGGGCACCGGCCGCGTCGAGCGCCACCCGGACCCCGTTGAGCGCCTGATAGCGGGCGATGAGCGGGACGCGTAGCGGCACCCACGCGTGATCGACCCCGTCGCGGGCGTCGGCCAAGCGAGGCCGCACCGTGACCACCGCGACGACCAGTCCTGCCACCACGAGGGCCACGACCGCCAAGGCCAGCCACTTCACCCATCGCCGCATGGAAGATTCGACCCTACCGGTGCGGGCCGCCCGATCCACGCACCCGCTAGTGATGCCGCGTGTCAGGCGTGGCTGCGGACCAGCTTCAGCACCGCGTCGCCGTGGCGTGCGGCTTTCACCGGTCCGACGCCGGGGAGCTCCAGCAGCGCTTCGGGAGTCGCGGGCCGGGATTCGACGACCGCCCGCAACGTCGAGTCGGGGAAGATCACGTACGCCGGCACCCCCGACGCTCGAGCGAGCGAGCGCCGCCAGTCCCGCAACGCCGCGAACAGATCGGCGCCCGCCTCGGGTGTGGCGCCCGCCGCCGCGAGCCGGGCGCGCGCGGCACGGACACCGGCGGCGGCCCGCCGTGTCGGGTCGGGTTCTTCGCCCTGACCGAGCGCCGACTCGATCGGCTCCAGCCACGGGCTGGGGGAGCGTCGCACCGTCCGCAGCCCGAGGGCCCGCGACCGAGCCCACGAGCAGTGCAGGGCCTGCTCGGCTCGGCTCAACGCGACGTACAGCAGCCGGCGTTCCTCAGCCCGCTCGGCGGGGGTGTCGGCGTAGGAGATCGGCACCAGCCCCCGCTCGAGGCCGGTGACGAACACGGTGTGGAACTCGAGGCCCTTCGCCCGGTGGAACGTGAGGAGCTCGACGGCGTCGACCTCGTCGGGGGCGTCATCGCGGAGCGCGGCGGTGAGGAAGGCGAGGAACCCGTCCAGCGAACCGGGTCCCGGCTCGGCATCGAGGTACTCGCGTCCGAGCCGTACCAGCGCGTCACCATGCTCGGAACGCTCCGCGGTGGCGGACCCGTCGACCAGGTCGAGGTCGACGAGATGTTCGGCGAACGATCGGCCCGGCGCGTCGCGAGCGGCGCCGCGCAGCGCGTCGAGCGCGGCGCGCACCTCGGGACGGTCCAAGAACGCCCCCGCGCCCCGCACCCGGTACGGGATGCCCGCGGCGCGGAACGCGGCCTCGAACGCCGCCGACTGCGCGTTCGTCCGGTACAGGACCGCCAGATCCGACCATCGCCGGTCCCCTCCCCAGGCGTCACGGAGCCGGCCCGCGACCTTCCGGGCCTCGTCCTCCTCGGTGTCGTACGCCGTCACCGTCGGGCGCGGCCCCGACCCCCGGACCCCGACCCTCGGCGGTCTCGACCCGCCGCCGTCGCGCAGGACCGCCTCCGCGGTGTCCACGATCTCGGGCGTCGACCGGTAGTTGCGTCCGAGGTGCAGGACTTCCGCGGCTGGGAACTGACGCGCGAAGTCGGTGAGGAACGACGGGTCGGCGCCGCCGAACCCGTAGATCGCCTGGTCGGCGTCACCGACGACGCACAGGTCGGCCCGGTCGCCCAGCCAGGCCCGCACCAGTCGCAACTGGGCCGGGCTGATGTCTTGGAACTCGTCGACGAACAACGACCGGAACCGCCAGCGCTGCGCCGCCGCGAACTCGGCGTCCTGTTCGAGCGTGTCAGCGCACCACCACAACAGGTCGTCGAAATCGACGAGTCCCCGCCGGCGCTTCTCGCGCTCGTACCCGGCGTACACCGCGGCCATGTCGTCACGGGGCGAGGTCCGTCCCGCAGTCCGGACGGCCGCCGCGTACTCGTCGGGACGGATCCCCCGGGCCTTGGCCCATTCGATCTCACTCGCCAGCTCGGACGCCGCGACTCGGGCGTCGGCGCCGCGCCGCCCGGTCAGCGGCACCAGCAGCCGAGCTTTGCGTTCGAGAAGCGCGGGAAAGTCGCGCCGCTGCTCGGCGGACCGGGCCCGCAGCTGGGCGAGCGCGAGGGCGTGGATGGTCCCGGCGGTGACCGCCGGATGGATCTCGAGGCGGCCGAGACGGCCGCGGAGCTCGCCGGCGGCCTTGCGGGTGAACGTGACCGCGAGGACGTGGCGGGCCTCGAGGGCGCCGGTCGCGGCCCGCCAGGCGATCCGACGGGTGAGCACCCGGGTCTTACCGGCGCCCGCGCCGGCGAGGATCGCGAGCGGCGCGGCATCGGTCGTGACGGCGCAGCGCTGCTGGTCGTCAAGACCGCCCAGCAGGGCGTCGGCGTCCACGCTCTGGACCGTACCGAGGGGCTGTGACAGTGACGGGGATCCCCCGACCCCGAAAAAGAGGGGGGCCCCGAGTAGCCATCACGCCGAAGCGCTCCGGACTCCTCGGGGCCCGCGTCCCTTCGGACCAGACCTCTCGCCGCAGCTCGACGACCCTCGCGGGCGCCGCACCGCTGCTGCCCCGGACCGGCTGGAACGCACTGGCCCGCGGACTCGGTTCTGACCCCGGCTCCGGTTCCCAGGCGAACCCGAGTTCCGTCACCGACCGTCGCGACGCCGACCCGATTTCCGCAACCGACCCTCGAGTCGCCCCGATGGCCGCCCACGGTCCCGTGCCGCTGTCACGCCGGCAGAACGCAACGTACGCCCGCGGCAACTCCGGGTCAAGAGACTTTTCGCGAACGCGTTACCGTTTGGCGCGCGCGGTGTCGCCGCGCCTTTGACCATGGTTCATGTCACCTCCGCGCAGTTCGAGGCGTTTGTCGCCGACGCGCTCGACGAGATTCCCGCCGAGCTCGCGGCCGCGATGGAGAACGTCGCGGTCGTGGTCGCCGAGTGGCCGCGTCCCGACCAGATCGGCGACCGGCGCGGCACGTTGCTCGGTCTCTACGAAGGCATCCCGCTCACCCGCCGAGACCCGATCGGGTATGGCGGCGTCCTCCCGGATCGCATCACCGTGTTCCGGGGACCGCTGTGTGCGCGCGCGACGGACGAATCGGACCTCGCGGCCCAGGTTCGGACCACGGTCCTGCACGAGGTGGGCCATCACTTCGGGCTCTCCGACGCCCGTCTCCACGAGCTCGGCTGGGCCTGACGGGAGCCCGCCGTCCCCGTACGATCAGCGCCGATGCGTGACCGTCATGGCTATCGAAACTGGGGTGGGAACCAGCGCTGCACCCCCGCGGCGATCGAATCGCCGCGGGGCGACCTCGAGGTCGCCGAAGCTGTCCGGCGGGCCCGCCACGCCGACCAGACGGTCAAGGTGGTTGGCACCGGCCACTCGTTCACCGACATCGCGTGCACGACCGGTCGGATGATGTCGATCGATGCCCTCGACCGGGTCGTCGACGTGGACCTGGATACGTGTCGTGTCACCGTCGAGGCGGGGATCACCATCCACCGTCTCAACGAGGAACTCGCGGTTCGGGGCCTGGCGTTCGCGAACCTCGGTGACATCGACCGTCAGACGATCGCCGGGGCCATCTCGACCGCGACCCACGGCACCGGCGCGACGTTCGGGGGATTGGCGACGTTCGTACGGGCCCTGGAGCTCGTGACCGCTGACGGGGAGGTGTTGCGCTGCTCCGCGGACGAGGAACCCGAGGTGTTCCACGCCGCTCGGGTCGGCCTCGGGGCGCTCGGCGTCGTCACCAAGGTGACGTTGCAGTGCGTACCCGCGTTCAACCTTCATCATCTCGAGCAGCGCCGTCGCCTCGACGGTGTCCTCGAGGAGCTCGACGATCTCGTCGACACCAACGAGCACTTCGAGTTCTACTGGATGCCCCACACCGATTCGTGCTCCACGCTCGCCAACAACCGCACCGAGGACCCGCCCGTGCTCAAGAGCGCGTACAAGCAGTGGCGGGCCGAGGTGTTCTATCCCAACTACTTCTTCGGCGCGATCGTCGCGCTTGGGCGATTCGCGCCGTCAATGGTCCCGCGTCTCAACGCGGTCGTCGCCGGCGGCGTCGGGACCACCGAGCTCGCCAACCGCAGCGACCGGATCCTGGTCAGCACCCGTCTGGTCCGGTTCGTCGAGATGGAATACGCCATCCCGCGCGAGCGCGCCCGCGACGCCGTCCGTGGCGTCCAAGACGTCATCGAACGCAACGATCTTCGGATCGGGTTCCCGATCGAGGTGCGGTTCACCGCCCCCGACGACATCCCGCTGTCCACCGCCCACGGGCGCGACACCTGTTACGTCGCGGTGCACGTCCCGCGAGGGGTCGACTTCGAGCCGTACTTCCGAGGCGTCGAAGCGCTCATGAACGAGCTCGACGGGCGTCCCCACTGGGGAAAGATGCATTACCAAACCGCGGAGACGCTCGCGCCTCGGTACCCGGAATGGGATCGCTTTCAGGCTGTGCGTCGCAAGCTCGACCCTGAAGGTCGGTTCGCGAACGCGTACCTCGATCGGGTGCTCGGCCCCGCATAGCCTGCGCGGCATGCCGTTTCCGAGTCGGCTCGTCTACGACGGCGAGACGGTCACCCTCGATCTACGCCCGCACTGGTGGTACTTCTCGCGCCACATCGCGAGTGGGGTGCCGCTGCTGCTCGTCGTCATCTTGACGTTCCAGATCTCGGATTCCGACATCTACAACGTCGTGAAATGGCCCGTCATCATCCTCGTGCTCGTCTGGAGCATCTGGCTGGGACTCAAGTACCTCCAGTGGCTGCGCACCTACTTCGTCGTGACCGACCAGCGGGTCCTGTACCGGACCGGGGTACTCGCCCGTCACGGCGTCGAGATCCCGCTCGACCGGATCAGCAACATCAACTTCCATCAAGGGATCTGGGAGCGCATCATCGGCGCCGGCGACCTCGAAGTGCAGTCCGCGGGCGAAGAGGGCGACACCCTGTTCGAGAACGTCCGCCACCCCGACGGCGTCCAGCACGAGATCTACCGGCAGATGGAGGCGCACGTGACGCACGCCAGCGGCGCCGACGCCATCGGTGAGGCCGTTGCCCGCGCGGTGCACGACCAGGCTGGTCACGGTCGGGCCGGCGAGGACGTCGCCGACAAGATCGAGCAGCTCGCTCGCCTGCGCGACGAGGGGCACATCACTCCGGACGAGTTCGAGCACCGCAAGAACCGACTCCTCGACGAGCTGTAACACCCGCCCCGAGCACCCCGCTCGACCCGGGGCTCGGCGGACGACCGATCAGGGCTCGAGCGCCCCGGCGCCGTCGACGGCCCGCACCGCGAAGGCGCGCGGCTCCAAGGCGGTGCGCGCCCGATACCGATCGCAGGCGCCGGCGAGGATCGCGTCACGCCGGTCCGGGGCGGTGACCGCCACGACACAGCCGCCGAAGCCGGCCCCGGTCAACCGGGCGCCGATCGCGCCTTCGTCGAGGAGCGCCTCGACGAGCGCGTCGAGCTCGGGAGTCGAGACCCGAAAGTCGTCGCGGAGGCTGGCGTGGCTCTCGCCCATCAGTCCCCCCAGCCGGTTCAGGTCGCCACGACGCACGGCGTCGACCGCGCCGACGACGCGGGCGTTCTCTGACACGACATGCCGAGCGATCGGGTCATCAGCCACCTGCGTCGGCGTGGCGTCCCGCAACGCCGACAGGCCGAGCCGGGCGGCGGCCGTCGCGCACGCGTCGCGCCGCTCCGCGTACGCGCTGGATTCCAGGGCCCGAGCCAGGCCCGAGTGCACGACCGCGACCGCCAGGGTGGCCGGCAACGGCACCGACACGATCTCGAGGGTCCGACAGTCGAGGAACAGGGCCGCGTCGCGTCGCCCGAACACCGCGGCGAGCTGATCCAGCAACCCGACCGGCACCCCGGTGGCGAGCTGCTCGACCTCCCGCGCGGCGCGGGCCAGCTCAATCCGACCCGCGTCACCGTTCGGTGGGGCGCCGAGCGCGAGCACCAGCGCGACGCACAGCGCGGCGCTCGACGACAGGCCTGACCCGATCGGGACCGTCGACGTCACTGCCAGGTCGACGCCGGGCACCGGCCCGGCTCGATCCGACACCACCTGCGTCGCGGCGGCGACGAACCGGCCCCAGCCGGACCCCACCGCCGTGGACGACGGCCGGGCCGGGAGGTCGGCGCGCTCGTCGGTGTCGAGCGATTCTGCCCGGATCCGGTCGGCGCGGCCCGGGGCGACGCCCACGATGCAGTCCCGGTCGATGGCCATCGGCAGGCAGAAGCCGTCGTTGTAGTCGGTGTGGTCACCCATGAGGTTGACCCGTCCCGGGGCGCGGACCAACCGGACTTGGCTCGGATCACGACCGAGCCGACCGACGAGGGCCGAGACGCGAGGGTCCACCGGCTCACGGTAGGACCGCATCCGGTAACCAGACCGGCGGCGGGGGACCGACCGGGCGTGCGGCCGCGGGACCAACGCGTCGCCGTATGCTCCCCGCCATGGAACGCATCCGGAACTCGTGGGAGCTCGTCAAGGTGTCCTGGTCGGTGCTGCGGTCCGACAAGGCCCTCGCCGTGTTCCCGGCCCTCTCCGCGGTCGGCGGCCTGCTCGTCGTCGGGATCTTCGCCGGGCTCGTCGCCGCCACCGGTGTCAACAACGCAAACGGGTCCAGCGGCCTGCGCGGCATCGGCTACGTGTTCATCGCGATCGCCTACGTCGCGTTGGCGTTCGTGACGACCTACTTCCTCGGCGCGCTCGTGCACGGGGCGAACGAGGCGCTCGAGGGCCGCCGGGCCGCGCTCGGCGAGTGCTTCGCGGCGGCGAACGCCAAGCTGCACCGGCTGCTGCCGTGGGCTCTGGTGCAAGCCACCGTCTCGGTCGTCATCCGGGCCGTCGAGGAACGCTTCGGGTTCGTCGGTCAGATCATCGGCAGCCTCTTGGGCGCCGCCTGGGCGATCGTGACCTTCCTCACCGTCCCCATCATCATGCTCGAGGACGTTGGCCCCATCGACGGGCTGAAGCGCTCCGGTCAGCTGTTGAAGCAGTCGTGGGGAGAGAACATCGCCGCGCAGTTCGGGTTCGGACTGTTCGGCCTCGTCGCCATGCTGCCCGCGATCGTGGTGCTCGCCCTCGCGGCGTCCAGCGGCAGCACCGTCGTCCTGATCGCCTTCGGTGCCGTCGCGGTGGCCTGGCTCGTGGTGGTCTCACTCGCGATCTCGGCGTTGACCGGCATCTACCGCACCGCGCTCTACCGGTTCGCGGTCGACGGTGTGGCCCCGCCGGCGTTCGCCGGCGCCGACCTGCAACACGCCTTCGGGCCCCGACGCCGCCCCTTCGGGAACAACTGACCCCAGCCGTCAGCCGCCCCGGAGCGGCGGACCCGGCTACGCGTCTCGAAGGCGGACGGCGGCCAGCTCCGGCACCACCGGGTTGAACAGGGT
>DAIPLE010000208.1:0-4015 GCA_036769425.1 Actinomycetota bacterium | reverse complement strand
GATCTCAGCGTCGGTCTCGGCGGCGGTCTCGAGGCTGGCCTGGGTGTTGGCCGCGCCCTCGGCTTGGGCCGCCGCGACGTCTCCAGCCTCGCCCGTGGCGGCCGCGGGGGCGTCGCCGGTGCCGTAGTCGGGTCCGATGTAGTTGCCCTGGGCGTCGTAGGCGTGCTCGCCGTACTGGTCCTGGTACTCGGCGGCGACGACGCCACCTTCGGCGGCCTGCTTGATCGAGAGCGAGATCCGGCGCCGCTCGAGGTCGATATCGATGATCTTGACCCAGAGCTCCTCGCCCGGGGTCACCACCTGCTCGGGGGCCTCGACGTGATGGCCGGCCATCTCGGAGATGTGGACCAGCCCTTCGATTCCCTCCCCGAGCTGCACGAACGCGCCGAACGGGACGAGCTTCGTGACCCGCCCGTAGACCAGCTCCCCGACCTGATGCCCGTCGGCGAACTCCTGCCACGGGTCCTGCTGGGTGGCTTTCAAGGAGAGGGAGATGCGCTCCCGGGACAGGTCGACGTCGAGGACCTGGACCGTGACCTCGTCACCGACCTGCACCACCGAGCTGGGGTGATCGACGTGCTTCCACGACAGCTCCGACACGTGCACCAGGCCGTCCATGCCGCCGAGGTCGACGAAGGCGCCGAAGTTGACGACCGACGAGACGACACCGTGACGAATCTCACCGGGCTTCAGGTTGGTGAGGAACTCGTCGCGCTGCTCCCGTTGGGTCTCCTCGAGGTACGCGCGCCGCGACAAGACGACGTTGTTGCGGTTCTTGTCGAGCTCGATGATCTTGCACTCGAGGGTTTTACCGACGAAGGGCTGTAGATCCCGGACCCGCCGCAGGTCGACGAGCGACGCGGGGAGGAAGCCTCGCAACCCGATGTCGAGGATCAGGCCGCCCTTGACGACTTCGATGACCGGACCCGAGACGATCCCCTCGGTGTCCTTGATCTCCTCGATGGTGCCCCACGCCCGTTCGTACTGGGCCCGCTTCTTGGAGAGGATGAGCCGCCCGTCTTTGTCCTCTTTGGTGAGGACCAGGGCCTCGAGCTCCTCGTCGAGGGTCACGACCTCGCTCGGGTCGATGTCGTTGCGGATCGACAGCTCGCGTGAAGGGATGACCCCTTCGGACTTGTAGCCGATGTCGAGCAGGACTTCGTCACTGTCGATCTTCACGACTTTGCCGGTCACGATGTCGCCGTCGTCGAACTCGACGATCGTGGCGTCCACCGCGTCCGAGAAGGACTGGCTTCCAAGGTCGTCGAGGACGACCGGGCCGTCTCCGAGGGCGCCGGCTTCGCCCGGACTGGGCTCGTACTCGAGGACGGGGGTGCCGGTACCTCCCGCCGCGTCCTGCTCCGACAACCTGACTCCTCAAAATACCGGGCCGGCCGCGTCTCCGATCGTCTCCGAGCGCGAATGGCGCGGCCTCAACGAGGCCGCACCGCCAGGCTACAGGCTCACACTCGGCGGTGCCCCACCAGCAGCAGCTCAGGCTGGTCCAGGTCCGGCGCCGCGGCGCGGTAGCCACCCGGTGTCACCCCGTAGACGCCGCGGACCTCGACGTCGCTCAACGCGGCGAGCAGCTCGAGCTCTCGCGCGGTGAAACAGGTGGTCCAGAGGTCCATCTGACGCTCCTCGCCGTCTTCGTTGCGCAGCGTCGCCCGTTCGTGGAGGACACCGGTGGCAGCGTCGAGCGTCTCGCCGGCCTCCAGGAAGCGGGCCGCGAACAGCACCGAGAACGCCGACACCGCGATTCCCCCGCCGGGACGAACCGCGCCGGCAATTCGGGCGAAGACGTCGACGTCGTCGCGTCCGCCGAGGAGCCCGAACCCGCCTTGGCAGAGACAGATCGCGGCGTCGTAGTCGCCGTCGCCGACCAGGTCCCGGACGTCAAGGACGGTGAACTGGGCCGAGAGACCGTCGGCGGCCGCGGCCGCGCTGGCCAGGGCCACGAACTCCTCCGAGGCGTCGACCCCGGTGACCCGAAGCCCCCGTCGGGCGAGCGCCAGCGCGTGGCGCCCGGGGCCGCAGCCGACGTCGAGCACCGTCTGGCCGGCCCGCAACCCGAGGGTCTCGACGAGGAAGTCCACCTCTTGTTCGGTTCCGGTGGTGAACGAGCTCACCCGGGTCGTGCCCGGCGCCCAGTAGGCGCGACCCAGGAACGACGCGACCTCGTTGAACCAGGGGCCGGCCGGGACCGGCGGGGTCGCCACGGCCTCTAGAGAGAGGATGCCGGGCGCGGACCGCCGCTCATTTGGCCTGGGCCCAGTTGGGCCCGAATCCGACGTCGACCACCAGCGGGACCGTCAGCTCGGTGACGGTTTGCATGACGTCCCGGATCAGGGCCTCGACGTCGGCCCGTTCCTCTTCGGGGACCTCAAAGACGAGTTCGTCGTGCACCGTGAGCAGCATCCGGGTCTTCGAACCGGCGGTCTCGAGGGCCCGGTCGACGTCGATCATCGCCAGCTTGAAGATGTCCGCCGCGGAGCCCTGCACCGGCGCGTTCTGGGCCATCCGCTCCCCCATTTGGCGGATCCGGAAGTTGTCGGAGGCGAGCTCGGTGATCTGGCGCCGGCGGCCGAAGATCGTCGTCGTATACCCCCGCTCCTTCGCCTCGCGGACCGTCCGGGCCATGAACTCGGCGACGTTCGGGAACCCGTCGAAGTACGCGTCGAGGATCTCCCTGGCCTCCTCGGTCGGGATCCCGAGCCGGGAGCCGAGCCCGTAGGCCTCCATGCCGTACGCCAGGCCGTAGTTCACAACCTTCGCGAACCGTCGTTGCGCCGCGTCGACGTCACCTTCCGCGACATGGAACACGGTGGCCGCGGTCGTGGTGTGAATGTCAGCGCCGCGGGCGAATGCCTCAGTCAGACCGGGATCCTCGGCGAGGTGAGCGAGGACCCGAAGCTCGATCTGGGAGTAGTCGGCGGTGAGGAGCCCCCAGCCGTCGTCGGCGATGAAGACCCGACGGAACTCTCGCCCGTCGGCGGTGCGGACCGGGACGTTCTGGAGATTCGGGGCCTCGCTCGAGATCCGGCCGGTCGTGGTGTCGGTCTGCTTGAAGGTGGCGTGGACCCGCCCATCCGGCCCGATGAGCGGCGGGAGCGCGTCGGCGTAGGTGTTGCGCAGCTTCTCGACCTCGCGGTAGCGCAGCAGGTCCTCGACGATCGGATGCTCGTCCACCATCTTCTGCAACGAGTCGGCGTCGGTGGACGCGCCGGTCTTGGTCTTCTTCACCGGCAGGAGCCCGAGCTTGTCGAAGAGGATCGTGCGCAGCTGCGGCGTCGAGTTCACGTTGAACTCCTCGCCGGCGTGGGCCCAGATCTGGCGCATCAGCTGGTCGCACTCTTTGGCCAGCTCGGATCGCAAGTCGTCGAGGAACGGCTGGTCGATCCGGATCCCCGCTTCTTCCATCTTCGCCAGCACCCGGACCAAGGGTCGTTCGATCCGGTCGTAGAGATCGGTGAGCTCTCGGGCCGTCAACGCCTCCGACAGCACGTCGGCGAGGCGCAGGATCGCCACCGCGCGCCGACCGGTCTCCTCGATCCCGGCTTGGCCGTCGAGATCGAGGTGGCCTTCCTCCAGGTCCGGGGAGCTGATCTCGAGCGAGAGGTAGCGCAGCGCCAGGTCCTCGAGTCGATACTTCCCCTCGGCGGGATCGAGGAGATACGCCATCAGCGCGGTGTCCTGATGGAGGGTGCGGATGTCGTCACCGAGACCGTGGCTGAGGTCCTTCGCCCGGTGCGCGATCAGTGGCGGACCGCCAGCCGCGAGGAGGGATCGGCCGGCCGCCGCGACGTCAGGGGCGTGAAGCAGGTCGCCGCGCAGATAGGTGACCCGCCCGTCGTCGTCGGCGACGGCCAGCCCGGCGAGCGCTCGCGGTCCCGGGGGGCCGATCCAGCTCGGCTCGAGCGCGACCCGCCGGCCCGCCTCCGCGACCTCGCGGAGCCGCTGTGCCGCCGCGGCGGCATCGGCGAGGACCTCCACGTCGGCTTCGAGGGTGTCAGCC
>DAIPLE010000207.1:0-4021 GCA_036769425.1 Actinomycetota bacterium | reverse complement strand
GAGCCGGGAGAGCACGAGACCAAGCACGACGAGGTCAGCGAGACCCTTCGAGCGGCGAGCGTGCTGCCGGCGAAGCCAGGCGCCCTCGCCGCCGTGGCGGCGAGGGTTGGTCGCCCCTAGGCCGCGAGCGCGGTGGCGGCCGACCCCATGAGGTCGAGGAAGTTGTCGCGATAGAACCGTTGGCGGGTGGCGTCGTCGGCGTCGCCGAGGGTGGCTTCGAACCGTTCGAGGGGCCGGCGGCCACCTTCGACGTGCGGGTAGTCCGACGAGAACATGCAGATCTCGGGCGCTGACTGCTCGATGATCCAGCCGATGTTCTCGGTCGGATACGGGGTGACCCGCACCTGCCGTCGGACATAGTCGGTGGGATGCAGGGCCAGCGCCCGCAGGCGTTCCTCGTGGCGGGCGAACGCCTCGAACGCGGCCTCCAGGTGACGAAGCCACGACGGCACCCAGATCGCTCCTTGCTCGATCACCCCGATCTTCAGCGTCGGGAACCGGTCGAGGACCCCGTCGAAGATCATCGTGGCGAGCGTCTGAGCCGGCGGGCCGGGGATTCCCATGTAGTCCACGGAACGGAAGTTCTCCTCGCCGCCATGGAAGTCCGGGGGTACCGGCAGTCCGTTGCGGAAGTAACTGGCGTCGATGAGGTCGCCGGTCCCCCCGACGTGGAACACGACCGGGATCGCGGCCTCTTGGGCCCGGGCCCAGACCGGGTCAAGACCGATGTGGCTCGGTGAATGGTGCCGAGGACATCCCGAGGCCACGAGGAGCGCCGCCGCGCCCATCGCGATCGAGTCGTCGGCGGCCGCGGCGGCCCGATCGAAGTCGGCCAGGGGCACGTAGCACGTGGGAAGCAGCCGCGGGTCGACGGAGCAGAACTCGACCATCCCGCGGTTGTGGGCCTGCGCCGCGCCGTACGCGAGATCGAGGTCGTCGCCGTGCTCCCAGTCCCGGAGCCGACGGTTGTGGAAGGTGTTGAACACCAGCTGGCTCGAGAAGCCGAGCAGGTCGAGAGCGCGGGGACGGTCGTCGCGGATGAACGACCCGGTCGCCGCGAAGTTCTTGCGCTGCATGATCTCGGCGGCTTCGACCCGGCGGTATTCCTCCGTGCCGTGGCGGGTGCGGAGCCGCTCGAACGCGGCGGTGAGGTCGCGGAGCTGCTCGTCGGGGTCGCCGGTCTGGCGCAGCTCGTTGCCGCTCGGGTAGGTGAGCGGCTCGATCCGGTCGCGGACGTCAGGATCGGCGTGGTCGCGCAGCCACGTCGGGGGCTCCATGATGTGCGCGTCAGCGTCGTGGACGATCCGTCCGCTGCTGTACGTCATGGGCCCTCCCCCGCGACACATGGACCGTACGCAGCGTACCGAGGCCTGATCTGGGCCGCGTCGTCCGGGGCGCCCGGCTCACGGTCGGTACGCGGTGGCCTCGGTTCGCACCAGATCCACGAGGTTGCCGAGCGCGAGGTTCACGTCGCCGAGATGCGGACCCCAGGTCGGTCCCAGCGTGTCAGCGACGCGGAACCGGTGATCACTCCAGGGCCGCCACGTGGTGTGGGTCCGGCAAGGCCCGTCACAGGCGCCGGTACCGTGGTCGGATGCCCGGCGTCCCGCATCCGCAAGGACGAATCGTGCAGCTGGCGTCGTTCCCGTCGCGGTTCGAGGCCGACGTCGTCATCGCGATGCTTGCCAGCGACGGGATCCGCGCCACCGCGAACTACGGCGACAGCGACGGCTGGGCGCCACACCTCGCCCTCTACCAAGGAGCGCGGGTGCTCGTGTTCGATGACGATCTCGACCGCGCCCGCGAGCTCCTCGACGCGGCGTCGCCCCTCGAGGACCCGACGGACAACTAGGCGCGCCGGGGATCCTTGCGGGTCTCACGGCCCGCCTGGCACAGTGGTTCGACACCGCCGACGACCCGCTCCCCTGCCGACTCACCTCCCGAAACCGAAAGGACCCGCCATGGCCGAGAAGCCGACGTACCTCGGGCTGCTCAACACGATCGCCGTCGTCGAGACCCGCGCCCACGCGTACCTGACCGCCTGGGCTGACGTGACCCCAGATCCTGATGTGCGCGCCGTGCTGCGCACCGTGGCGGCCCGGGAAGGTGAGCACGGGATGAGCTTCGCGAAGCGCGTCAATGAGCTCGGCTTCGAGGTGCGCTGCAACGACGACCCGGGCTTCGAGACCCGGATGGAAATCGCCGGCTCGGACCGCTCGGATCTCGAGAAGATCGAGGCCCTCGAGCTGCTCCGGTTCCGCTCCGACGACGAACCCGACGTGTTCGACACCATGTTCCGGGACCATTCGATCGACATTCAGACCGGTGCGCTGCTCGGCCGCTACATCGCCGAGGAGCGCGACACGTTGCGGCTCCTACAAGGCTGCTGCACCCAGCTCCAAGCCCGCGGGTCTGAGGCGACGCCGTCGAGCAGCCGGCTCGGCGTCTTGGAGGACAAGATCGACGGCGTATCCCGCGCGGTCGACGAGCTCCGCCAGATCGTCTGCGCGCAGGCGATGCCGACCAGCAGCGTCTAAGCCGCGCCCGAGGGCCTGTCGAACGCGGTCAGTGTCGGGGGGCGCAGTGCAGGTCGGTGCCGGGCGTCGCCCCGGGTAGGCCTCTCAGGAGCGCGGTCAGAGCCGGCTGTGCCGAACAGCTCCAAGTGGCGTCGAGCACGCCGAAGGATTCCTCGTCGCCGTCGACGCGGGTGATACCACGGGACTGGGTTCCGTTGAGGGGCCAGTAGCCCCAAGAGAACCGGTTGGTGGTGACGTAGCTCGCGAGGTTGACGATCCACTCGTGGGAGTGATCGTGGTTGTCGCCGCATTGCAGCTGGGCGGTGTGGCAGGTCCCGAACTCGCCGAGCCAGATGGGGGTGGGCGCGGCGCCCGATGCGAGGAACCCCCAGTACTGGTTCAGGTGGGCGGCCAGCTGGACGGGATCGGCGTTGACGTCGGCGGGCTGATCCTGGCTGTAGTTGTGCGGAGAGTAGACGAGCTGGTGGTCGTGACCGACGGGGAGGACCACCGGCGCGCCTGCGGCGCCGGTGAGGTTGAGCGAGTACGCCACGCCCTCGACCATGACGAGCAGGTCGGCGTTGGCGGTCAGGACGCACGCTGCGCCGCGTTGCGCGGCGTCGTGCCAGTCCGGGTTGTCCTGCGCCGGTGGTGCACATCCCGGTGACGGCCCGGTTTGGGTTCCCCAGACGGCGCCGCCGCGCGGCTCGTTGCGGAGGTCGACGCCGATGACGTTGCGGTACCGGGGTCCGGTGTAGTGGCGGACCATCGTCTGCCAGTCGGCCAGCCACTGCGCGGTGTGAAAGTTCTGGAGCCACACCGGCTGTGACGGGGTCGGTGCCGCGTTGTACCAGAGGTTGTTGGCATCGGTGGGCAGACAGCACCAGTCGGCGGTCGTCATGTGGTTGTCGAGGATGACCATGATCCCCTGGGCGCCGAGCGCGCTGACGACGGCGTCGAGTACCGCGAGGGCGTGCTTCCCGCGCAGTGCCGGGTTGGCCGCGACGCTCGAGTCGCAGACGACGGGGTTGTCGTGGAGGAGGGCGTTGGACCAGGGGAGCCGCACCGAGTTGAAGCCGAGGGCCCGGACCTCGCGTGTGATGGCGTCGAGCGGTCGCCGGTCGAGGCCGCCGACGATGTAGTCCTGTTCTTCGGCGCCGTACCAGTTGACGCTGGTGAGCGTGACCTCCCGGTGGCGGCGGTCGAGGATGCGGTTCCCGCTGGTCCGCAGGGGCAGCGGGGGGAGACGCAGCGGCGAGAGGCGCGGTGCCGCGGCCGCCGCCGCGCTCGACGGCGCGGACTGAGGAGCTCCCGCCGTCGCGCAGGCCGGATGCGGACTCGACGGCGGGGTGGGCGCTTGGGAGGCGAATCCAGCGCCGAGGAGCAGCCCGCTCATCGGGATCGCGGCCCACCGCCAGCCGGTCATCGGTCGGATGGTAGGACGCCCGCCCCCGTCCGCGGGCGGTGAGCGGAGCGAGGCCGCCTTCAGCGGGTGGTGGACGGGG
>DAIPLE010000206.1:0-4027 GCA_036769425.1 Actinomycetota bacterium | reverse complement strand
GGGTTCGCCGGGCGGCGCTGGCGCTGGCCCGGGCGGTGGAGCGGCGGGCCCCGGCGCTGGCGACGTCGAAGTGGTGGAAGGAGCAGCGAGGCGACCGGGTGTTCATCGACTACAACCAGAACGCCCGGGACCGGACGGTGGCGTCGGTGTACTCGGTGCGGGCCAACCCGGAGGGGCGGGTGTCGTGCCCGCTGGAGTGGGACGAGGTCGCGGCCGTCGATCCGGCGGAACTGACCTTGGCGACGGTCCCGGCCCGCTACGCCGAACGTGGTGACGTGGGCGCCGGCATCGACGACGCGGTGTGCTCGCTCGACGAGTTGCTCGCCCTCGCCGACCGCGACGAGACCGAAGGGCTCGGTGACGAGCCGTGGCCGCCCCATTTCCCCAAACAGCAAGGCGAGCCTCGCCGGGTCCAGCCCAGCCGGGCCCGCAACAACCCCTGACGCCGTTTCGGGTCGGGTCCGCGAGCGCGCGAGCGCTCGTCGGTGGCGCCGACCTGCCGGGGGGTCGGGTCAGAGGCCGAAGACCTCGCGCAGCTCGAACGGCACGGGGGCGTCGAGCTGGTTGTAGGTGCACGAGCGGGGATCACGGTCGGGTCGCCACCGGGCGAAACGGGCGGTGTGGCGGAACCGGTCGCCTTGAAGGTGCTCGTAGGCGACCTCGGCGACGAGTTCGGGGCGCAGCGGCTCCCACGAGAGGTCTTTCGTCGCGTTCCAACGGCTCGGGGCGCCAGGCATGCGGGTCGAGGTCGCGTCGCCGCCACCCCAGTCGCGCCACGGGTGGTCTCGCAGCGCGTCGGCGCGGTACGGGGCGACCTCGTCGACCAGCTGCGCGCGCAGTGGCGCGGCGAAGCTGCTAGCGACACCGACGTGGTGGAGCGCGCCGTCCTCGTCGTAGAGGCCGAGGAGCAGCGAGCCGACTCCCCGACCGTCCTTGTGGGGGCGGTAGCCGGCGACGACACAGTCGGCGGTGCGCTGATGCTTGACCTTCACCATGGTGCGTTCGCCTTCGCGGTACGGGCTGTCGAGCGCCTTGGCGACGACACCGTCGAGCCCGGCGCCTTCGAAGTCGTCGAACCACCGCGCCCCGAGGTCACGGTCGGTGGTCGCGGGGGTGCGATGGACGAGGGGCCCGTCGGCGACGATCTGTTCGAGTCGGACCCGGCGGGCGGCGAAGCCTTGGTCGCGGAGGTCCTCGGCGTCGACGGCGAGGGTGTCGAAGGCGACGAAGCTGGCCGGGGTCTCGGCCGCGAGCTTCGCGACCCGGCTGGCGGCGGGATGGATCCGCAAGGAGAGCAGGTCGAAGTTGAGACCGTCGGGGGTCGCGATGACGAGCTCCCCGTCGAGCACGGCGCGCTCGGGCAGCGCGGCGCGGAGCGGGTCGAGGATCTCGGGGAAGTAGCGGTTCAGGGGACGTCCGTTGCGGCTGCCGAGCTCGATCTCGTCGTGGTCGCGGAACACCACGCACCGGAACCCGTCCCATTTCGGCTCGTAGGACCAGCCGTCACCGGTGGGGAGCTCGCGGGCGAGCTTGGCGAGCATCGGCGCCACGGGGGGCGTGACCGGCAGATCCATGTCAGCACCCTGCCACGGCCGGCGCGCCGGGCGCGGGCGTCCGGCGCGGGACGGTCAGTCGGCCGGGTCGGAGGGCTCCGCGGTGTTGACGATGAAGACGCTGCACGGGGCGTGGTGCGACACGTGGTTGGGGACGCTGCCCAGCACGAAGCGTCGGGGGCCTTGCATGCCGCGGTTGCCGACCACGATCACGTCGGCGTGGACCCGTTCGGCGAAGTCGCAGAGGACCTCGGCCGGATTCCCGTAGCCAGTGTGGGTCTCGACCTCGAGACCGGCGTCGCGTCCCACGCCCGCCGCCCGTTCGAGCACGGTTTCGAGGGACTCCTTGGCCGCGTCTTCCCAAGTGCCGAACGCGGCGGTGGGGACGTTCTCGGCCGCGGCGAGAGCCTGCATCTTGGCCGGCTTGGCGACGGACACGACGTGCAGGCGCGTCTCCCCGGGTGTGCCGAGCGCCGCAGCGGCGCGCACGGCGCGGGTGGCGCCGTCAGAACCGTCGGTGCCCACGATGATCGACTGGAACATGTCACGGCTCCTCAGTGCAGGGTCGCTGCGGTTGGGGGCGAGCACGTCATCGTCGCGCTCGGCGGCCCGGGCGTGCGCCGACCCCGTCGTGTCGCGCCGGGCCCGGTCAGGTAGTCAGGGCCTCCACGGCGCGCTCGATCGGGAGCTCGTCGTCCTGGCCGCTGGCCCGCACCCGCCGTTCGATCACGCCCCGGGCGACACCTTTGGCGCCGACGGTGAGCCGGACCGGGATGCCGACGAGGTCAGCGTCGGCGAACTTCACGCCCGGGCTGGCGTCCCGGTCGTCGTAGAGAACCTCGACGCCGGCGCGGGTGAGGTCGTCGTAGAGGCGGTCGGCGATTCCGATGACCTGCTCGGCGGTGTCGCCTCGGCCGGGGAGGGCCACGATCTGCACCCCGAAGGGGGCAAGGGTGGCGGGCCAGGCCAGGCCGCGGTCGTCGTGGTGCTCCTCGGCGACCGCGGCGAGGATGCGCGACACGCCGATCCCGTAGCAGCCCATCACCACCGGGTGTTGCTCACCGGATTCGTCTTGGTAGTTGGCGTCGAGTGCTTCGCTGTACTTGGTGCCGATCTGGAACACGTGACCGACCTCGATGCCGTGGTCGACCGCGAGCGCGGAACCGCAGCGGGGACACGGGTCGCCCGGGGTGACCGTGACGAGGTCGGCCCAGACGTCGACCGTGAAGTCCCGCCCGCACACGGCGTCGCGGACGTGGCGGTCGGTGGTGTTGGCACCGGTCACCCAGGCGTGCGGCGCCGCGACCGACGGGTCGGCGACGACGAGGTCGATGGCCGGGTGGTGGGGTGCGAGGTATCCGCGGGGAAGTTCGGGGCGCCGGGTGAAGTCGTCGTCGTCGAGCAGGCGGACGCCGCCGGGCGCGACGGCGCGGGCGAGGGCGTACTCGTTGACGTCGCGGTCGCCGGGGACGAGCGCGGCGCCGAGGCGCGGCCCGTCGTCACCGTCGGTCTCGAACACGAGGCATTTCAGGAGGGTCGACTCGGGGACGCCGAGATGGCGGGCGACGACCGCGATGCCCGGCAGGTCCGGAGTGTCGACCTCGGTCATCTCGGGGGCGTCGACGGTGCCGTCATGGCGGGTCGGGGCCTTGCGGCGGGCCGCTTCGACGTTCGCGGCGTAGTCACAGCTCGGGCACCAGACGAAGGTGTCCTCGCCGACGGCGGCGACGGCCATGAACTCGTGGCTGGTGTCGCCGCCGATCTCGCCGGTCTGGGCCTCGACGGCGCGCCACTCGAGTCCGCAGCGGGTGAAGATCCGCGCGTACGCGTCGTACATGTCCTGGTAGGTGTGCTTGAGGTCGTCGGCATCAGTGTGGAACGAGTACGCGTCTTTCATCAGGAACTCGCGGGCGCGCAGCAGCCCGAAGCGGGGACGCAGCTCGTCGCGGTACTTCCAGTTGATCTGGTACAGGTTGACGGGCAGATCGCGGTAGCTGGAATACTCGCCCGCGACGAGTGCGGTGACCGCTTCCTCCGCGGTCGGCGAGAGACAGAACCCGGCGTCCTTGCGGTCGTGGAGCTGGAACATGAGTGGCCCGTACGTCTGGTCGCGTCCGGAGCGGGCCCACAGGTCGAGCGGCTGGATGATGGGGAGGGTGACCTCCTGGGCGCCGGTGGCGTCCATCTCCTCGCGCACGATCCGCTCGACGCGGGCCAGGACCCGACGCCCGAGGGGCAGCCAGGCGTAGACCCCGCTGGCGACCCGGCGGATGCAGCCGGAGCGGAGCAGGAGCCGGTGGCCGTCGGTGTCGGCGTCGGCGGGGTCGTCGCGCAGGGTGCGCAGGAACAGCTGCGACATGCGCATGTCGCGGAGGCTACCGGCGGGTCCCCGGCCGGCCTCCCCAAATCCAGAACGGCCCGCCCTCCCTGGATTTCTGACCTTCGTACTGGTATTTCGGCGGGGATCCCCGTAC
>DAIPLE010000049.1:0-12392 GCA_036769425.1 Actinomycetota bacterium | reverse complement strand
GCAGCACGCGAAGAGCGCATCGTTGCTGGTGCTCGCCGGTCGGTAAGGGCCGAGCGCCTCCGCATCGAGACGGCCGACGCCCGCCTGCGCGCCCTCGACCCCCGCCGGGTCCTCGAGCGTGGCTACACCATCACCCGCGACGCGCACGGCCGGGCGGTGCGTGCCGCGGCCGACGTGGCCGCCGGGTCGCGGCTTGTCACCGAGACGGCCGGCGGAGAGATTCGCAGCCGGGTGGAGGACCGATGAGCGCCAAGGCGTCCGAACCCGGGTACGGCGAGGCGATGGCCGAGCTCGAGGCGATTCTCGACGAGCTCGAAGGCGACCAGCTCGACGTCGATCTGCTCGCCGAGCGTGTCCAACGGGCCAGCGAGCTGCTGAAGGTCTGCCGGGGCCGCATCGCGCGAGCGCAGCAGGATGTCGACCGCATCGTCTCGGACCTCGAGGACTTCGATGCCAGCGAGGACGACCACGCCCCGGAGGGTTGAGCTTCAGCCGCCGAGTGTCTCGACCGCTCCGGCGATGGCGTCATCGAAGGGCCAGTTCATCTCGAGGTGTCGGTTGCCCTCGACCTGCATGTCGTAGATCCACCAGTACGTGTAGATGCCGCACGTCAGGATCGACACGATGACGCGTGCGACGTAGTTCTGCTGGCCTTTCACCCGGGCCGGATCGGGGTTCGGCAACGTCACGCCGAGCCGGGCGTAGATCGCGCTCAGATCGGCTTCGATCGCGCCCTCGGCGCGGTCGTGGGTGTCGAGGTCCTTGTCGATCAAGATGAACCCGACGATCTGGGCGATCCCGCTGGCCACGATGTCGAGCACCAGCCAGATGGTCGGGTCCCGGAACTCGGTGGTCAGTCGTCGAAGCACCTCGAGCTGCGCCGCGATCCGCTCGAACGCGGGCCGCAGTTCGTCGGCGAGGCCCCGCTCGGTTGCCTGCTCCCAAGCGAACGTGTTCGCCCCGTCGAGGAGATCCAGGCGACGTCGGTTGTGGTCACGGTCGCGTCGCATCAGCTGATAGAAGAGGAAGAACCTGAAGATCCCACAGGTGATGATCGTCAAGAAGACGTTCAATCCGGGACCGGTGAAGTAGTAGTCGCTCTGGTGGCGTTGCGAGTACGCGGCACGCACCCGAGCGGCCGGACCTGTGGTCGGGGGCTGCCACGCAGCCGGCGGGGGTGGCGACGGCGGTAGCGTGCTCAAGCGCCGGACCTTATCGTTTTGCCCCAGTCGGGCGTTCGGTGGGAGGCGGCCCGTGCCGATTGTGCTTGGTGTCGACTGCGCGGCCAGCGCGACCACGGTCGAGCTGCGCGACGCGGACGACGGCAAGGTGTTCTCGTCGGGACGGGCTTCGCATCCCGCCCCGGCCCAGGCGACTGCTCAGGACCCGAGCGTGTGGTGGCAGGGCCTCGTCGATGCCCGGCATGATGCCGGTGGCGCGCTCGGTGTGGCCGCGGTGTCCGTGGCCGCCCCACCCCAGGGCGTCGTCCTGCTCGACGCCGACCACAAGCCGCTCGGTTCGGCGATCCTCGCCGATGACCCGAGGCGATCGATCGAGATCGGGGAGTTGATCGGCGCGCTGGGCGACTCCGCCGACTGGACCGTGGCCGTGGGCTCAGTGCCCGACGCGTCGTTTCCCATCGCGAAGCTCGCTCACTTGAGAGTCGCCGAGCCGCGCCGGTTCGGCGCGGTCGCCAAGGTGCTCGCCCCCCACGACTGGCTGACGTACCGCTTGAGTCGCCGTTTCGTCACCGACCGCGGCGACGCCTCCACCACCGGCTATTGGTCTCCGCGGGAGAACGCCTGGCGGATCGACCTGCTGACCCTCATGGACGACGCGAAGGACTGGGGAGCCTGCCTCCCGCGTGTCGCTGGGCCAAGCGACGCGGCGGGAGATCGCGAAGGCGTCGTCATCGCCGCCGGGACCGGATCGCCCATGAGCGCAGCGTTGGGGATCGCGCTCGAACCCCGAGATCTGCTCATCGTCCTCGATGACGAGATCACGGTCGCCACGGTCCGGGAACGACCGACCGAGGACCCGACGGGTGTCGTCACGGGCTTCGCCGACGCCACCGGTCGTTTCTTGCCTCAGGTGCGCCTGCGCAACGGCATGAACGTCATCGATGCGGTGGTGCGTTTCCTCGGCGTCGACCGGCACCGATTCGACCAGCTGGCGCTCAGGGCCCCACCAGGGTCGGCGGGGGTGACGCTCCTCCCTGGGTTCGAACCCGAGCGGGGCGCCCGCCAGCCCGATCTCGGAGGGGTCCTCGCTGGGCTGCGCGCCGACGTCGGACCCGAGCACCTTGCTCGCGCTGCGGTCGAAGGGGTCGTGTGCTCGGTGCTCGACGGCCTCGACGCGCTTCGAGCCGCCGATGTGCCAGTCGGGGGACGGATCTCGCTCGTCGGGTCCGGCGCTCGATCGCACGCGTTCCAGCGGGTCCTTGCCGACCTGTCCCAACGGGCGGTGGCGGTTCCCCAAGGCGAGCGGGTCGCGACTGGGGCGTGCGTCCAGGCTGCGGCCGCGCTACTCGGCCAGCCGCCGGAGCAGATCGCTGCAGCGTGGGCGCTGGCGTCGACGCGCCAGCTCGACCCGAGCGACCGCGGTGACAGCGACGCGGTCCGTGATCAGTACCGTGCCGCGCAGGCGCGCTGCTACGTGGACTGATCAGCGCGGTGGCGCCGGGCGCGGTGCCAGCGCAAGCCGCCTTCGAGTGCGGCGAGGATCGTGTCGTTGTCGCGGGACAGGCGGCGATGCACGTAGCGCTCCAGGCCCACCCGGCGCATCAGTGGGTTGAACGTCTCGTACGTCTCGTGGAAATGGACCCGGGTTCGTGCCGCGCCGAGGTCCTCGAGCCGGGTATGACCCGTCGCCCGCGACCACAACGGCTTGCCGATCGCGTCGTAGCGCCATGACTCGATGGGACGGACCTCGGTGAGCCACTCCCAGGACTGACCCACCCCTCCGGACAGCAAGAACCGGGGGACCGGGAACCAGCAGTGGCGCACGAGCCCCTCACCGATGTCGTCGCCGGGATGCAGGATCTCGATCCGAGTGCGGACGTCGCGCGGCTGGGGTCGGTCCGGAGCCCGATACCAGAACATCTCCCAGACCTCGTCGCGTGGCGCGTCGAGGTCGACCGTGAATGAGTGTTCCTGCATCAGCGTCGCCTTCCGCCGTCCCGGCCCGGGGGTGTCGACGCAGCCCCGACGCCGCGAAGACCTGAGGCCCGATGTCGAGCGGAGCGTAGGGCAGGCGCCGACCTGGTGATGTGCGCAGGTCCTGATCGGACGTCGCATCGGGCGGGGTGGTTCCAGCCTGGCGGTACGCTCGACGGCGTGTCGGCCGCTTCGTCTTCGCCCGACCCCTCGACGCGTCCGCCCGACATCGCGGATTCGCTGCTCGACCTCGTCGGCAACACGCCGCTGGTGCGCCTGGGCCGCATCGGGCGAGACCTCACGTGCGATCTCGTCGCGAAGGTCGAGCTCTTCAACCCGGGCGGGAGCGTCAAGGACCGTCCGGCGATTGCCATGATCGACGATGCCGAACGGCGGGGACTGCTCTTGCCCGGCGGAACGATCGTCGAGCCGACCTCCGGGAACACCGGTGTCGGGTTGGCCATCGTCGCGGCGCAGCGGGGGTATCACTGCATCTTCGTGATGTCGGACAAGATGTCCGACGAGAAGGTGGCGCTGCTCCGCGCGTACGGAGCCGAGGTTGTGGTCTGCCCGACCGCGGTCCCGCCCGAGCATCCCGACTCGTACTACTCGGTGGCGGACCGCCTGACCCGTGAGACCTCGAACGCGTTCCGACCGAACCAGTACTACAACCCTGCGAATCCCGAAGAGCACGAGCGCTCCACCGGCCCGGAGATCTGGCGCCAGACCTCGGGGTGTATCACCCACCTGGTCGCGGGCGTCGGGACCGGTGGGACCATTACCGGCGTGGCGCGGTACCTCAAGCGCCAGAACCCTGACGTGCAGGTCATCGCGGCGGATCCCGAAGGTTCGGTGTTCTCGGGGGGGACGGGACGTCCGTACCTCGTCGAAGGTGTCGGTGAGGACTTCTGGCCGCCGACGTACGACCCGAGTGTTGTGGACCGCACGATCATGGTCTCCGACACCCAGTCGTTCGCCGCGGCGCGACGAGTCACCCGCGAGGAAGGTCTGCTCATCGGCGGCTCGGGCGGGACCGCGGTCCACGCCGCGCTGGTGGTCGGCGCGGAGCTCGGCCCCGAAGCCCTCGTCGTCGTGATCCTTCCCGACTCGGGTCGCGGCTACCTGTCCAAGATCTTCAACGACGACTGGATGACGAAGTTCGGGTTCCTGGTTCGGCGCGGACCGACCGCCGGTGACGTCCTCGGGGCCAAGAACGCCAGCAGCGACCGTTCGATCCCCGACCTGGTGCTCATCACCCCCGACGAGCCCGCCCGTCGCGGCTTCGCGCTCATGCGCGACCTCGGGGTGAGCCAGCTCGTGGTGAGCGTCACGAAGGAGTTGCCGCTCGCGGCCAAGGAGGTCATGGGCACGCTCAGCGAGCTCGAGTTGATGGACAAGGCGTTCAACGACCCGACGCTCCTCGATCGCCCGGTCCGCGAGCTCATGGAGCCCGCGATGCCGATGGTCGGGATCGGCGAGACCGTCAGTGACGTCGTCGACCGGCTCGACGCGGCGACCTCGGTGCTCGTCCTCGACGGTGGACACCCGATCGGTGTCGTCACTCGCCAGGACGTGCTGCAGTTCCTCGCTTCCCGTGCCCCGGGATGATCGCATGACCGACGGTTTCGAGACGCGTGCGGTCCACGCGGGCCAGGATCCGGACCCGGCGACGGGGGCGGTCGTCACCCCGATCAGCTTGGCGACGACGTTCGCGCAAGCTGGCGTCAACGACCACACCGGCTTCGAGTACGCCCGCACCGGGAACCCGACCCGACGGGCGCTCGAGACGTGTGTCGCTTCGCTCGAGGGTGCTGAGCACGGAGCGGCGTTCGCGAGCGGCATGGCTGCCGAGGACACCGTCTTGCGGGCCTTGGTCGGTCCCGGTGAGCACGTCCTGTTGCCCCTCGACGCGTACGGCGGGACGTTCCGACTCGTCGCCCGGGTGCTCGGCGAGACGGCCGGGGTCACCTGGAGCGCCGCCGACCTGTCCGACGCCGATCACCTGGCGGCTCAGTGGCGCGACGACACGAGGGTGGTGTGGGTGGAGACCCCGACCAACCCCCTGTTGAGCTGCGTCGATATCAGCGCGGTGGCGGCGGTCGCGCACGATCGGGGTGCTCGGGTCGTTGTGGACAACACCTTTGCGACGCCGTACCTCCAACAGCCGCTCGCCGTCGGTGCCGACGTGGTGGTCCACTCGACGACGAAGTACCTCGGGGGTCACTCCGATGTCGTCGGTGGGTTCGTGGCGCTCAACGACTCGGCCCTCGCGGAGCGACTGGCCTTCCTGCAGAACGCGGTCGGGGCGGTGCCGTCGCCGTTCGACTGCTACCTCGTGCTGCGCGGTGTCAAAACTCTCGCGGTGCGGATGGAACGCCACTGCGGCAACGCCCGCGCTGTTGTCGACATGCTCCTCGACCATCCCGCGGTCCGGCGCGTGCTGTATCCGGGGCTTCACGATCATCCCGGTCATGCGGTGGCCGCCCGTCAGATGCGCGACTTCGGGGGCATGATCAGCTTTCTCGCCGCTGGCGGCGAGGAAGCCGCACTGGCGTTGGTCGCCAAGACCCGGCTGTTCACGCTGGCCGAGTCGCTCGGCGCGGTGGAGAGCTTGATCGAGCACCCGGCCCGCATGACCCACGCCTCGGTGGCGGACTCGCCTCTCGCTGTCGACCCGGCCCTGGTGCGGCTCTCGGTCGGCTTGGAGACCGCCGAGGACCTGGTCGCCGACCTGCGCGCCGCGCTCGACACCGTGACCTGAGTCCGTCGCTCGGACGCCGCCGCCGGCTCGCCCCGGTCGCGCAGTCCTAGATCAGACCTCGGTCGATGGCGTCGAGAACCCATGGGACCACGACGTCGAGCATCTCGTCGAGGCTGGTCGCCGCGACGAAGCCCAGCCGGTCACGGGCCTTGTCGACCGCCGGCACCCGCTGGCGGACGTCGTGCTCGAACGGCTCGTCGCACACGTACCGGAATGGCTGGTCGGGGTTCAGGCGACCCCAGATGTTCTCGGCGAGCTCGAGGACGGTGGTCGGCTGGGCCGTCGAGAGGTTGAAGTCCTCGTTGAGGGCGGCCGGGTGCTCCATCGCGGTGACGATGCCGTTCGCCAGGTCCGCGCCGTAGGTGAAATGTCGGACCTGACCGCCGTCTCCGAGGAGGTGCAGCGGATCTTGGCCGAGGGCGATCTTTTGGACCAGGTCCGGGACGACGTGGCTCATCGCGAGCTTGACGTTGCCGCTCAGCACCTCGACGTCCGATTGGGCCCGCATCTCGCCGACACCGACGCAGTTGAACGGCCGGAGGATGGTGAACGGCAGTCCGTGTTGGTCATGAGCAGCGCGGGCGAAGTACTCGACCGCCAGCTTCTGGAACCCGTACGACGATCGCGGGGGCGGGATCTCGGCTTCCTGGCCCTCGGCGGACGGGAAGGTCTGGGCCGACTCGAAGACCATCGACGAGCTGAGGTACGTGACCTTTTGGAGACGTCCGTCGCGCCGCGCGGTGATCGCCGCATCACACGATGCCGCGATGATTCGTTCGTTGGTCGCGAGCAGGTCGTAGGCGAAATGGTGGAAGTAGGAGATCCCACCGATCATCGCCGCGCCGGCGACGAAATGGTCACAGTCGCGAAGCAGGTTGGTGAGCAGGTCGGTGTCTTGCGCGTCGGCTTCGACGAGCTCGTAGCGGGGGTCGCCGTCGTAGGACTTCGTGACCTTCCCGTATTTCGAGTGGTTGTCGATGCCGACGACGCGATAGCCGCGTCGGAGCAGCTCCTCGACGACGTAGCCGCCGATGAAGCCGGACGACCCGGTGACGAGGGCCCTCGGGTCACTCACGACGGTGTCCGGGAGGCGACCCGAGCCTGCTCGACGGTGAGCCGCGGGCCGAACGCGAAGCGGTACCAGTGCAGATACCGGGGGATCCATTGGCGCAGCTTGAAGTTGGAGATTCCCTCAGCCCGCTCGAGCCAAATCGTCGGGATCTCGGCGATCGGCCGCCGGAGGCGGCGGGCCTTGGCAACGAGTTCGATTCCGATCTCGAAGCCGGCGTCGGACTCGATTCCGACGTCGCGGACGAACTCGGTGGAGTACGCCTTGTAGGAGTTGGTGGCATCGCGGGTGCCCACCCGGGCCAGCCAGAACAGCGAGAGACCGGCGAGACGCGACAGGTCGCGTTTCAGGACCGGGGCACCGATCTGCTGGCCTCCACTCATATAGCGGGACGCGCAGGCAATGACGACACCCCGTTCGACCAGCTTGCAGAGGTCGTCGATCTGGTCGGGATCGTCGCTCCCGTCGGCCATGGTGACCACCGCGACCGGCGCCACGGCCCGGTCGATTCCGAACCGGATCGCCCGGGCCGGTCCGGGCCCGTACGTGTTGTGGGTGGGGACCACTCGGGGGTCGTGACGCCGGTATTCCTCGAGGACCGCGACCGTCGTGTCGGCGGGGTCGTCGAACACCACCAGGACCTCACAAGGGAGGGTGATCGCCGCCAGGATCCGAGTCAGGCACGAGCGGATCGCCTCGTCCTCGTTGTGCACGGGAATGACGATCGAGACCCGCGGCTCGGCCTCCGCGATCAAGCCCGGACTCCTTGCTCTCGCAGGTTCCAGATGTCGATCACCGGCTTGGTGGTCTCGAAGTCCCGGTACACCGAGTGGGGGGTTGCGATGATCAGCAGGTCCGCCTCGGTGAGGAGGGCGTCGAGGGCGACGAGGTCCGGGTCGACGGTGACGTACGGGTCGTGGGTGAGGACGCGCGCCGCTTTGAATCGAAGGATGCGCTTCAGCTTGTAGCTGAGGCTCGACCGGATGTCGTCCGACTCGGCTTTGAACGCCATGCCGAGGATCCCCACCGTGAGGTCGGAGAGGTCGAAGGACTGCTCGAGGCGGGCGACGAGGTACAGCGGGAGTCCCTCGTTGATCATCACGCTGGCCTGACCGAGGTGGAAGTTGTTGTTGTTGAACGCCGCGAGCTGCATCGTGTCCTTAAAGAGGCACGGTCCGGCGGCGAACCCGGCGCCCGGCAGATCCGAGGCCCGCGGGTACTGATAGGTCACCGCGGCACGGATCCGCTCGTAGTCGAGCCCGAAGTCGTTGGCCATCATGAACAGCTGGTTCGCGGTCGCGAACTTGATGTAGCGCCACGTGTTCGTGAAGAGCTTGGCGAGCTCTGCTTCCTCGGGTTCGAGGTACACGATCTCGTGGGCGAGGTTGCGGAACAGCTTCGTGGCCCGTTCCAGCGCCCGTTCGGAACGAGACGCGACAATCTGGGGGAGCTCGTAGAGCTCCCGCATCGCCTGTCCCTCGGCGATGCGCTCGGGACAGAACGCCACGTCGACGTCGAGCCGCAGGTTCACCAGAAGCTGCTCGACCATGGCGGTCACGCCTGGATAGACGGTGCTGCGCAGCACCAGGAGCTGACCGTCGACAAGGTGCGTGGCGACGTCGCCGATGGCCTGCTGGACGGCACCCAGGTCCGGGTTCAGATGGTTGTCGATCGGCGTTCCGATGACCACGATGACGCTCGCCGCGTCGCGGACCGTGGCGGGATCGGTGCTGGCGTGAAGGGTGCCCGCCGCCCGCACCGCGCCGAGGATCTCGAGGGCGCCCGGCTCGGCGAAGGGGAGCCGACCGTCATTCACGGCGTCGACCGCGTTGGGGTTGATGTCGTAGAGCACGACGTTTAGCCCGCGGTCGGCGAAGGCCAGGCCCAGGGGGAGCCCGACGTGTCCGCAGCCGCCGATGATCACGACGTCGACGGCGCTCAGGTTCGGCTCCTTCCGGTCGAGATCCGAGCGGCGAGCGAGTCTACGGGGCAGGGCGTGCGGACACCGCACGCGTCCGGTGGGCGGCGGGTGCCGTCGCCGCGATCGGGACTAGGCCTGTTGGCCGGCGAGGCGGCGCTGCTTGAACTGGGCCTTGACGTAGTCGCGGTTCATGAGGGCGATGAAGTCGATGGAGATCTCCTTCGGGCACGCCGCCTCGCACTCGCCGTGCATGGTGCAGGACCCGAACCAGCGCTCCATCTCGTTCACCATGTTGGTGACCCGGTCCCATCGTTCGGGCTGGCCCTGGGGGAGGAGGTTGAGATGCTGGATCTTTGCCGCGGTGAACAGCTGCGCCGCGCCGTTCGGGCAGGCGGCGACACAGGCGCCGCACCCGATGCACGCGGCGGCGTCCATCGCCGTGTCGCTCACCGGCTTGGGGACGAGGATGAGGTTCCCGTCGGGGGCGCTCCCGGTGGGAATCGTGATGTACCCGCCGGCTTCCACGATGCGGTCGAAGGCCGACCGATCAACGCAGAGGTCCTTGATGATCGGGAACGCCGCGGCGCGCCACGGTTCGACTGTGATGTGCGCGCCGTCGGAGAACTTGCGCAGGTGCAGCTGGCAGGTTGCGGTGCCGAGCTCGGGGCCGTGGGCTCGCCCGTTGATCATCATGGAGCAGGACCCGCAGATCCCCTCTCGGCAGTCGTGGTCGAACGCGACCGGTTCCTTGTCATCCGCGATGAGCGCTTCGTTGAGAACGTCGAACATTTCGAGGAACGACATGTCGGGGCTGACGTCGTCGAGCTGGTGGGTTTCGAAGCCGCCAGTCGCGGCGGGGCTGTCCTGGCGCCAGACCGTGAGGGTGATCTTCACCGCGTGAGCTGCTCCGCTACTTGTAAGACCGTTGGGCGAGGTCGATGTTTTCGAACTCGAGCGGTTCCTTGTGGAGAACCGTGTTGGCGACGTCGCCGGTGTACTCCCAGGCGCCGACGTACGCGAAGTCCTCGTCGTCGCGCAGGGCCTCACCGTCCTCGGTCTGGTGCTCGACCCGGAAGTGTCCGCCGCAGCTCTCCTCGCGGTGCAGCGCGTCTCGGCACAGGAGCTCACCGAACTCGAGGAAGTCGGCGACGCGCCCGGCTCGCTCGAGGGACTGGTTGAGCGATTCGTCGTCGCCGAGGACTCGGACGTCCTTGTGGAACTCGTCGCGCAGCGCTGGGATCTCGGACAGGGCCTTCTCGAGGCTCTCGCGGCTTCGTTCCATGCCGCAGTTGTCCCAGAGGATCTTGCCGAGCTCGCGGTGGAAGTAGTCGACCGAGCGGCTTCCGTTCACGCCGAGCAGAGCGCCGACGCGCTCGTTGACCTCGGCCTCGGCGGCGACGAAGACCCCGTGGTCGGTCGGGACCGGGTCGGTGCCGAGCAGCGGGGCGAGGTAGTCGTTGATCGTCGCCGGGAGCACGAAGTAGCCGTCGGCGAGGCCTTGCATGAGGGCGCTCGCTCCGAGGCGGTTGGCGCCGTGGTCCGAGAAGTTGGCCTCGCCCAGCACATAGAGGCCCGGGATGGTGGACATCAGGTTGTAGTCCACCCATAGTCCGCCCATCGCGTAGTGGACCGCCGGGTAGATCCGCATCGGGACGGTGTAGGGGTCCTCGCCGGTGATGCGGTCGTACATCTGGAACAGGTTGCCGTAGCGCTCTTCGATGACGTCGCGCCCGAGGCGACGGGTGGCGTCGGAGAAGTCCAGGTAGACGCCGTTCTTCCGCGGGCCGACACCGCGACCGGCGTCGACCTCACGTTTGGCGGCCCGAGACGCCACGTCGCGAGGTACGAGATTGCCGAAGGCCGGGTACCGGCGCTCGAGGAAGAAGTCGCGTTCCTCTTCCGGGATCTCATCCGGCGGGCGCTCGTCGCCGAACTGCTTCGGCACCCAGATCCGCCCGTCGTTGCGAAGCGATTCGCTCATGAGGGTGAGCTTCGACTGGAAGTCGTCGCTGGCCGGGATGCACGTGGGATGGATCTGCGTGTAGCACGGGTTGGCCATCAACGCGCCTCGCCGATGCGCCCGCCAGATCGCAGTCACGTTCGACTGCATGGCGTTGGTCGAGAGGAAGAAGACGTTGCTATACCCGCCGGTGGCGAGCACGACCGCGTGCCCGGCATGTGAGACGACATCGCCGGTGATGAGGTCGCGTGCGACGACCCCGACGGCGCGTCCTTCGTGGACCACGACGTCGAGGAGCTCGTTGCGGTTGTAGAGCGTGACGGTTCCCAGGTGCACCTGACGGGCGAGCGCCTGGTAGGCGCCGAGGAGCAACTGCTGGCCGGTCTGGCCCCGGGCGTAGAACGTGCGCGAGACCTGGGCTCCTCCGAAGGAACGGTTGTCGAGGAGGCCTCCGTACTCGCGGGCGAAGGGCACGCCCTGAGCGACGCACTGGTCGATGATGTTCACGCTGACCTGCGCCAGCCGATACACGTTCGCTTCCCGCGACCGGTAGTCGCCGCCCTTGATGGTGTCGTAGAACAGCCGATAGACGCTGTCGCCGTCGTTTCGGTAGTTCTTTGCGGCGTTGATGCCCCCTTGGGCGGCGATGCTGTGGGCCCGCCGAGGCGAGTCGTGGAAGGTGAGCAGGGTGACCTGGTATCCGAGCTCGCCGAGCGTCGCCGCCGCCGATGCTCCAGCAAGGCCACTCCCGACGACGACGATGCGGAACTTGCGTCGGTTCGACGGGTTCACAAGCTTCACCGCGAACTTGTGCTCGTCCCATTTGTCGGCCAGGGGGCCCGCCGGGATGTGGGCGTCGAGGGTGATGTCGCTCATCGCGCCACTACTCCGGTCGTGATGAGGAGTGGCATGCTGACATTGCCGACGGTGATCGCGCCCGCGAACACGTAGGCGAACCAGCGGCGCCACTGGTTGTAGCGCGGGTTGTTCAGCCCGAGGCTTTGGAACATCGACCAGGCACCGTGGAAGATGTGGAGGCCGAGCGCCACGTTGGCGACGATGTAGACGATCGCGATCGGGACGCGCTCGAAGCTGTAGAAGAGGTTGTCGTACGGGTCGCCCCGCACGAAGTGCGGGTTCGCCGCGCCCCACGTCAAGTCGAAGAGATGAAAGATGACGAAGAGCCCGACGATGACGCCGGTCCAGCGCATCGTTCGCGACGCGTAGTTGGCAGCGACGTAGTCCCGCTTCGACTGGTACCGGACCGGGCGGGCCCGCCGGTTCATCCGGGTGAGCTGCGCGGCGGCGACGATGTGGACGACGAACGCCGTCAGCAACCCGACCCGCAGCCCCCAGAGGACCACGGTCCGGGGGAACGCGGGCTCCCCGAGGGTGCGGAGCCACTCGCCGTAGGCGTTGATCTCGCCCTTGCCGAGGAACACCTTGAGGTTCCCGATCATGTGGGCAAGGACGTAGCCGAGCAGCGCGATGCCGCTGACGGCCATGGCCCACTTCTTGCCGATCCC
>DAIPLE010000205.1:0-4066 GCA_036769425.1 Actinomycetota bacterium | reverse complement strand
GCCAAGCGGCGTCGGCGTCGGGTGGCTCGCTAACCCACCGCATCACCGCACCGTTCGAGGGGGCCCTTCGGGGCCCCCTCGGCGCGTCCGGGCCCGCTCAGAGCGGCTCGAGCCGCCTGAAGGCCTCGCCGAGCTCCAGGCCCTGGGCCTCGCCGGCCGCAGCCGCCTCGCCTCGCAGCCGCTCCACCAGGGCCCGCCGTTGGGCCGCCTCGGCGGGCGTGCCCCCCTCGATTCCCAGCGTGGAACGCCACTGGCTGCGATGACACAGCAGCGCCGCGACCTTGTCGTCGAACCCGGGCCCGGCGTCCTCGACGTGGTCCGGGTCCTCGGCTTCGAAGAGCAGCAGCCGCTCGGGCCGATGCGCCCCACCCCGCTCCGGGTAGAAGTGCGGATCCCGGGCCGCGACGATCGCGTCGACCACGAGTTCCCCGGCCCGGCGGTGGTCGGGATGGAGCCGGTAGCGCTTCCACGGATCGTGTCCGACCACGGTGTCGGGCTGGACCCGGCGGATCACCTCGCACACCGCCGCCCGTTCCGCCCGTCCGGCCTCGAGCTCCCCGTCAACCAGGTCGAGGAATTCGACCCCCGCGGCACCGAGGGTGTGCGCCGCGCCTTGCTGCTCGACTCGCCGCACCTTGACGAGGGCGGCGATGTCGGCGTCGCGCTCCCAGGTCCCCTTGGACCCGTCGGTCAAGACGAGCAGCACCACCTCGGTTCCCGACGCGGCCCAGCGGGCGAGCGTGGCCCCGCAACCGAACTCGATGTCGTCGGGATGAGCGCCCACCGCCAGCACCCGCCGGGGCTGGAACGGGCCGGGAACCTCGGTCACGCCGAGCAGCCTGCACCCAGCGCCACGAGATCCTCGGGCACGTCGACGTCGAAGGCCAGATCAGGGTCCCGAACCACCCGCACGCCAAGCCCGAGCCGACGGGTTTCGGCCACGTGCCGGCGAAATGACCCGGGTCCGTACGCGAACCCGAACGCGACGCCCGCCGGGACCGCCAAGACGTTCGTTCCGTCATCACGATGACAGGGCACGAGCGCGACGACCGGCTGCGAGGCGTCGCGGGCGAGCCCGACGAGGCTCCGAGCCCGCGGCAGGTCCGCATGGGCGACCACGACCCGTCCCACCCCGGTCGCCGCGAAGTGCTGCTGGCCTCGCCGAGCCGCCCCGTCGAGCGATCCCGGATCGTCGAGGACGGACAGCTGGCGCGCCGCTGCCCACGCCCGCACCTCCGGTGCACTGGTCACGACGACGACGGGATACGGGTCCGCGGCGTCAGCAACCCGATCAGCGAGTCGACGACCGAGCTCGGCCCGTGCGATGTCGTCGAGATCCGCCGCGAGACGCGCCTTGCCCAACACGAACGATCGGATCGGGAGCACCACGCCGGCGTGTGCCCACCGGTCCCCGGAATGCCGGCGCATGAGGCTGCGTATGCTACCGGCCGTGGAGCCGGTCTACGGCGCCCTTCGCAACACGCTCGTCGTGCCGCTCCGTACGGCGATGCGCTGGACCGTCGAAGGGGCGCATCGAATACCCGTGCGAGGCCCGGTCATCCTGGCCAGCAACCACACCTCGTACCTCGACCCGTTCGCGCTCGGCTACCTCGCCGACCTGCGTCACCGACGCCTCCGATTCCTCGCCAAGCGCGAGCTGTTCGACAAGCGTTCGACCGGGACGGTGCTGCGCTGGGCGCATCAGATCCCCGTGGCGCGCGACAGCGCCGATGCCTCCGGGTCGCTCGACGCCGCGGTGGAGGCCCTCCGATCCGGGGAGTGCGTGTGCGTCTTCCCCGAGGGGACGATCTCCCTCGACCTCGAACCGATGGAAGGCAAGACCGGCACCGCGCGTCTCGCCGCCGCCGCCGGCGTACCGGTCACACCCGTCGGGCTCTGGGGGGCGCACCGCATCCTCTTCAAGGGCCGCAAGCCCCGCTGGCGGTGGGGCATCGCCGAGACCGTGGTGGTGGGCGACCCGGTGCGGATCCAAGCCGACGAGGACATGAGCGCCGCCACCGACCGGGTCATGGCGGCCATCGCGGCGTGCGTCGCACGCGCCCGCGAGCTGTATCCGCAACCGCCCCAGCCCGGGGAAGGCGACTGGTGGGTGCGGGCTCCGGAGACCGCCGTGGTCCGGACCCGCAGCCGCCCGGGCGGGCCGTCATGAGCGAAATCGGTCGCGTCGCCGTCGTCGGCGCCGGCTCCTGGGGCACCACCGTCGCGGCCCTGCTCGCGCCCAAAGGCGGCGTCGTGCTGTGGGCACGCGAACCCTCCCTCGTCGACCAGATCGACACCGCGCACGAGAACCCCCGCTACCTCCCCGGCATCGACCTGCCCGACACGCTCCACGCCACCAATGACCTCGGTCAGGCTTGCGCCGGCGCCGGCGCGGTGGTGCTCGCCGTGCCCTCCCACGGGATGCGGGCGGTCCTCGACGCCGCGGCTCCGGCGATCGCGCCGGACACGCCGATCGTCAGCCTGAGCAAAGGGGTCGAGCAGGACACCCACCTGCGCATGACCCAGGTCATCGCCGACGTCCTCACCGGGCACCGCAGCGACCGCATCGGCGTCCTCACCGGACCGAACCTGGCGCGCGAAGTCGCCGAAGGCCAACCGACCGCGTCCGTCGTCGCCATGGCCGATCCCGACGCGACCGCGTCACTCCAGCGACTGTTCATGACGCCGACGTTCCGGGTGTACACGAACCCCGACGTCATCGGCTGCGAGATCGCCGGCGCCTTGAAGAACGTCATCGCGATCGCCGCCGGGATGGCCGCCGGGCTGGGATACGGCGACAACACCAAGGCCGCGCTCATCACTCGCGGCCTCGCCGAGCTAGCCCGCCTCGGCGTCGCGCTCGGCGGCGAGCCCCTCACATTCTCCGGCCTCGCCGGCATGGGAGACCTGGTCGCGACCTGCACCAGCACCAAGAGCCGCAACCGCACCGTCGGCGTCGAGCTCGGCCGGGGGCGATCCCTCGCTGACATCCTGTCCGAGATGAACATGGTGGCCGAAGGAGTCAAGAGCACCGGCGCAGTCCTCGCCCTCGCCGCCGAACACGGCGTCGACACGCCGATCGCCGGGATGGTCGGCGCCGTCCTCTACGACGGTCGACGTCCCGCCGACCTCATCCACGCGCTCATGGTGCGCGAGGCGAAGCCCGAGCTCCACGGCATCCGGTGATTACCGCGGTCGGTGCGATCGGATCTCGCCGACACGTGCGCGTGGACGACCACGGCCGAGTCGAACCCTTCGACGCCACCTGGTCGCTCGACTGGTGGGTCGGAGCCGACGACCGCTGGCACCGGCCCGCCCACGAGCCCACCCTCCGCCAAACCCTCGTCGACGCCGTCCCCGTGGTCCGCACCGCGATCCGCGTTCCCGGTGGAGACGCGGTGCAGCACGTCTACGCCGTCGGCGGGCCCGACCTCGTCGTGATCGACGTCGAGAACGAGTCCCCGGCCCCGTTCGTGCTGGCGCTGGTCGTGCGCGGCGCCGAACACCTGACCCTCGACGACGGGGCATTGACGATCGACCGTGACGCCGCCGTGCTTGTCACCACGAGAGCACCGTCACGCTGGGCGGCCAGCCGCGACGCCACCACCGAGGAGACCGTGACCTCGGGCGCCGCGAGCGACGCACCGTTCGTCCCGCTCCAGGACCGTGGCGGCCACCTCGAGGCGGCATTCCTCTATCCCGTGGCGCACCGCAGCTCGATCCGGTTCGCGCTGCACCTCGGGGCTGGTCACCTCGACGAGCGCCCCATCGCCCGGCTCCCCGATCCCGGCGCCGCGGCCCGGGGCTGGGCCGCCCACCTCGACCGGGGTCTGCGCGTCGAGCTCCCCGACCCGGCCTTGACCGCGGCGCTGCGGTCGGCGCTGGCCGCGACCCTCCTGGCCGGTGCCCGCCGTCCGGTGGCCCCCGAGACCGTCGCCGCACTCGAGGACTGGGGCTTCGACACCGAGGCCGCCGCGGCCTGGAAAACCCTCGGTTGGCGCGACCGGCGGGTGGCCGCGCACCGTCCGGCGACGCCCCCGAGCTGGGTGGACGTCGCGGCCACGGG
>DAIPLE010000204.1:0-4087 GCA_036769425.1 Actinomycetota bacterium | reverse complement strand
GGATCGAACCGGGTGCCCGGCTCGTCATCGACGGAATGGTCGGAACCCGCGCCGGTCAGCTGGTGATCCTGAACCCTGACTACCGGCTCCTGCCCGGTCTGGAGGCCACCCCGCCACCGAAGAAGGCCCGTAGCAACCGCCACTGATCGCCCCGGCGCGCCCGCGTCGACCGTCCCCCCCCGGAGCTCCCGCCGTGGCTGATGTGAACGACTTCAACCAAACCATCATCGACGAGTTCCGAGCCAACAAGGGCAAGGTCAGCGGCCAATTCGAAGGCGCGCCGATGCTGCTGCTCACGACGACCGGCGCCAAGAGCGGCCAGGCCCGCACCACTCCGGTCGTGTACCTCCCCGACGGGAACCGCTACCTGGTGTTCGCGTCGAAGGCGGGGGCACCCACGAACCCGGACTGGTACCACAACCTGGTCGCGAACCCCGCGGTGTCAGTGGAGGTCGGGTCCGACCGCTTCGACGCCAACGCGGTCGTCTTGAGCGGCGACGAACGCGACCGGTTCTACGCCCAGCAGGTCGAGCTGTTTCCCGGCTTCCAGGAGTACCAGGAGAACACGACGCGGGTCATCCCCGTCGTCGCGCTCCAACCGCAGAGCTAGCCGTCGACGCGACGGCGCGACGCGACCGCGGAACCCCGAGCTCGCCCATCGGGCCGCCCGCGAACCGGCCGGCCGCCGCGCACGCCATACTTCCGCCGTGCGAACGGGTCGATGCGGGCACGTCGGATCGGTCGTCGCGGCCGCGACGCTGGTGGCCGGACTGGTCGTGTCGACCGCGGCCGGCGCGTCCACGACACGTCGGCCGTCGACGACGACGACGACCACCCCTCCGACCACGACGACGGCGCCCCCCGCCCCGGCGCCGGAGGCTCCCGGCGGGTCCGTCGCCTGGCACCCGGCCGGCCGTCAAGTGCTCGGCCAGACCGTCCTGTACCTCGGGTCGGCGGGCGGCGCCGACCTGGCCTGGATGCCCCCGAGCCTGGTGCGGCCCGTCGTCGTCCCGGGCTCAGGCGACCCCGGCGGCCCGTGGCCCTGGGGAGGCCAGGTCGACCCGGGGAGCCGCCCCAACCTGGTGGCGGCGTTCAACGGCGGCTTCAAGTTTGGCGACTTCAACGGCGGGGTCCTCGCGTTCGGCCACTCGTTCCGTGACCTCGCGGCGGGTCAGGCGTCCTTCGTGGTGTTCGCCGACGGTTCGTTCACGGTCGGACTGTGGGGCCGCGACGTCAATCCCGGCCCGACCGTCGTCGCGGTCCGCCAGAACCTCTCGATGCTCGTCGACGGTGGCGCGCCCACCGCCGCGGCCGGGTCCTCGGGATCGTGGGGCGCGTCGGTGGGCGGCGTCGCGACGATGCGGTCCGCCGTCGGCGTCGACGCCAAGGGCGGCCTGGTGTGGGCCGGGGGTCGACTCAGTCCCCTCGACCTCGCGAACGCGCTGGTGGCAGGCGGCGCGGTCCGCGGCATGCAGATGGACATCAACCCGGCGTGGGTGAACTTCAACCTGTATCAGCCGGGCCTCGACGGGGTCGTGCACGGGTCACCGGTGTACGGGGCGACCGGCCCCGACCGGTACCTGTCTTCGAATAGCCGGGACTTCATCGCGGTGCTGATCCGCGCTGCGGTCGTTCCCGGTGCCCCAGGCAAGGTCGGGCTGGCGCCGGTTGACGGGCCGGTGCACATTCCGTAGCCCGTCGGCGGCGGCGACCCGGCTCTGGGCTCTGGCGCCTTATGGCTTGGCCGGCGCCTCGATGACGACGGTGCCGGCGGTGTCGACCACCCGTACCGACACCGTCTGCATCGTGCCGTCGGTGAAGCTCACCGAGCACGGGAAGCGGGCGCCGGGCGCCAAGACCAGCACGGCCTGGGTCCCGCAGTTGACCACGGCGGAAATCGACGCGTGCTGCGCCACGAACTGCTCCGCTGACGTCTTTTGGATCACCGCCTGTTGGGCTGCGAGTTGGATGTGACCGTTGGCGTCACGTTGCGCGACGCGGACCCGCAACTTCAGGCTGCCCACCGGGACCGTGCAGACGAACGAACCGCCGCGGCGCTTGTCGACCGCCTTCGGACAACGGGTCTGGCCGAGCGGGACGCCGGGGTAGTCGAGGCGGGCGCGGGTGTCGACGGCGCGACGGACCCGAGCCACGTCCAGCTGGTCCGGTCCACTGGTGCAGGCGCTCAGGCCGACGAGAGCCCCGACGAGCAACGCGACCCACCGCCCCCGTCGTGTCGTTCCCCGAGCCGGACGGGTGCGGGCCACTGGGCAGGAGACGGCGGTCACGACGAGGACCTAGGACCGGTCGGAGAGGCGACGACTAGCCGGCGGCGATGGCAGTTTCGGCGGTGTGCATCAGCGCGGCGAGCTCGGCCCGCTCCGCGTCGGCGAGGGACCGTTCGTAGACCGCCGCGGCGAGCGTGTCGGTTCGCTGCTGGGCCTCCTCGTAGCGGCTCTTCAGGTGACTGCAGTCCGGGAGGTCGCCCTGCCAGCCGAAGAAGCGGGCTTGACCTTCTCCCTCGTTGGTCAGGATCGCTTCGAGTGGCGAAAGACCGGCCGCGGTCGTCGCGACCAGGTGCAGGGAGCCCCGCCATTCGCGCAGGACATGGATCAGCTGCATCGCGCGTCCCGGCGGGTCGTCGACGAGCGGCTCGGCCTGCCACCCTGCGAAGAGCGACAATCCGGACGGCTCCGCACCAGCGACGAGCTGCTCCGCGAGGGACGCGAGCCGCTCCACCCCATCGAAGCCAGTCAGGTGATCACGGCCCCACGCCGCGCAGGCCGCCCCGTAGCGCCGGGCGCCCTCCCGGGCCCCCGCGACCGCGACGCCTTCGTTCCAGAGGGTGCGGACCATCTCCGGTTCGAACCAGCCCATCGCCGCCACGACCACCGACGCGTCGACGTCACCCAGCACGCCGCCGCGACCGGCGAAATAGAACGCGAACGGGTTCGGGTATCCATACTCGCCGGCGCGGGCCATCGTGTCGGCGTGCAGCATGAACGCCGACCCGACGTCGTGGATCCGGTGATCCGTCTCCCGCACCGCTTCTGTCGCGCTCAGCCCGCTCATTGCCTCCCCATCTCATTCCCGCCGCGGCCCGGAACACTCGGCAACTCGGGTCGCCGAGCTCTCGGATCGCGGCCCGTCACCACCCCGCCGGTCCACACCCGGCGGCGCTGGCACGGTAGTGCCTCGCCACGATCGCCGGCCCGGCTCGGCGCCTACGAGTTTCGGGCCTCGGCCCAGGAGCCCGGTGCGTGACCCTCGACGACGGCGGCACGGCGGGCGAAGCACCACTGGGCCCCGTCGTGCACCAGCTCGTCGCGGTAGACGCCCCAATGGTCGGGTCCGGTCGCGGTGATCGCGAGGAAGTAGGAGGTGGCGTGGGCCGCGGTTCGGCTGGTCAGATCGATCCGGCGTGACGAGACGTGGTGGCGGATCCGACCGGTCGGGTCGCGGCCCGCAAGCGATGCCTTGTTCGCGTCGAGGTACGCGGTGATCGCGGCACGGCCGCGCACGTCGTCGCCACCCGCGGTGAGGACACCGTCGTCGGTGAACAGTGCGGCCAGGTCAGAGGACCGTCCGCTATCCGCGTAACGGGCGATCAGATCGTCGATCTCGACCCGCGCCGTGATCTCCCAGGGGTCCACCGCCGAGCAACCTAGCGACCCGTCCCGCCCGATCGCCGCGGGGTCGTGACCGCTCAGACCCCGAGGAGCCGCTCGAGCTGAACCGGATCGACGTAAGACTCGAGGAGGTCCGCGAGGCGGTCGAACTGGCGTTCACGACGGACCGCGAATGGGACCGGGTCGAAACCGATCGACTTCCCAACTCGGGTTGCGAGGTCGTGGAGCACCGCTCGCCGGAAGTCGTCGGCTTCGAAGATGCCGTGGAGGCTCGTGCCGGCGATCGGAGGGTCGGCGTCAGCAACGGCCCCCTCGTGCTCCGTCCCGTCGGTGGTGTCGAGGTCGATCCACGCCTCGGCGTTGGTGCCTCGTTCGATCTGGCCCTGGTGGATCTCGTAGCCCCGCAGCGGATGGCCGAAGGCGCGGCCGTGCCGGGTCCGGACCGTCTTGTGGTCCGA
>DAIPLE010000048.1:0-12488 GCA_036769425.1 Actinomycetota bacterium | reverse complement strand
TCGGGGAGCCGCGATCGGCGCCTGGTCCGGGCTCGCCGGTGTCGCCACCGCACTCGGTCCGTTCCTCGGCGGGTTCCTCATCGACTCCGTCTCGTGGCGGCTGGTGTTCCTCATCAACCTGCCGGTGGTCGCGATCACGGTTCTCATCGCGACCCGGCACGTGCCCGAAACGCGCGACGAGACCGCCGAGCGCCGTGTGGACGTGCTGGGCGGAGCGGTCCTCGCCGCGGGGCTCGCCGGGGCCGTCTACGCGCTGATCGATGGTCCCGCGCACGGCTGGACCGGCTTCTCGCTCACCCTGGGCGTGGCGGGGATCGCGGCCCTCATCGCGTTTCTGGTCGTCGAGGCCCGGTCCCCGCATCCGATGGTGCCCCTGAACATCTTCCGGTCACGGCAGTTCTCCGGCGCCAACGCGGTCACGTTCGTGGTCTACGGGGCGCTGGGTTCCGTCACCTTCCTCCTCGTCGTGCACCTCCAGACCGACCTCGGCTACTCGGCGCTCGAAGCCGGTGCCGCGCTCATCCCGATCACCGTGCTCATGCTTGCCTTCTCGGCCCGGATGGGGGCCCTGGCGCAGCGCATCGGACCCCGGGTGCCCATGACGGTGGGGCCGATCATCGTGGGGGCCGGCACCGCGCTGCTCGCCCGGGTCGAGGTCGGCACGTCCTACTGGACGACGGTGCTCCCGGCGGCGCTGGTGCTCGGCGTCGGGCTCGTCGTCACCGTCGCTCCCCTGACCGCCGCGGTGCTGGGCGCGGTCGATGACCACCACGCCGGCGTCGGGTCGGCGATCAACAACGCGGTGTCGCGGATCGCCGGGCTGCTGGCGGTCGCAGTGCTGCCCGCGGTGGCGGGCCTCGCCGGTGCCGGAGGCCGACTCGACCTCGCGGCCGGGTTCGGGCGGGCGATGGTCATAGCCGGTGGGCTGGCCGCGCTCGGTGGGGTCCTGGCCTGGGTGACGGTGCGGACGGCGGCGCCCATCGAGGCCCGCACCCGGGTGATGGCGGTCCCGTGTGAAGACCCGGGGATGCGAGAGGCGCCGGCCGCGTAACCGCGACCGGCGCCTCCCCGCTCAGCAGTGGCCCCAGGGCGCGATCCCGGAGCTGTTCCACAGCTCTCGGGCCGCGAGGGCGTTCCAATGCGGATCCCACCAGAACGCGGGGTCAACGCCCAACGCGTAGAAGAGATCGTTGTGGAGGGGGAGCATGATCTGAAACAGCCCGCTCGCTCCGCTCCCGTTGCGGGCTCCGGGGTCGAACCCGGATTCCCGACCCGCGATGTTCGTCATGCAGGCCACGACGCCGGGTCCGGCGTCCCCGAAGGCGGCGTTGATCGCGTTCGCGACCTCGGGAGGCGGGCCGGACGAGGCCGGGGCGTAACAGCCGGCCGCGCCAAGGACCAGGACGGCTCCAACGGCGACGGCGGCGGTGCCACGCAGACCGCGCCGCCAGCGAGACGGGCGAGTCCGGTGGGCGCTCTGAGGGGCGGCGGTCGGCCGCTCCACGTGCGGCGGGTGGTCGGACGGGGGCGTCGACGGGGCTACCGGTTGACGGTGGGGGGTTCGCACAGACGGACTCCGATGGGTCGAGTCCTCGCCGCGCGCGCGCGACGAGAGACCGGCTGGATGGGGGGGCGAAGATCGCAACGGGTCAAATGACATCCGTGCAACTTCACCCATCAGGCTACGGGCTTCCCCTCAACCCTCGAAATCGAGCCGTCCCGAATGTCCGAATTGCCGGCCCGGTGTGATGGAAGTCACGTCCATCAGCCCGACCCGGGTCGAGGAAGGGTCAGTTCACAGCCGGGATCGGTGCCCCGAGCTCCTGGGCCCAGGGTCCGGGAACCAACGCCAGGCGGGGGAGGCGAGCGACGACGGCATCCGATAACGCCGCCAGGAGCGACGGATCCAAGCCCAGGACCGCCTCGAGGGTCTGGCCCCGGGCGTGGGCGTCGAAGAGCTCCTTGATTCCGGCCAGCGAGAACCCTCGCGACTGCAGACGCTGGATGGCTCGGATCCGGTCGAGATGCTCGGCGCCATAGAGCCCAACCCGCCCTGCCAGGCGAGGAGCCGCCAGGAGCCCCAAGGACTGGTAGGCCCGAAGGTTCCTCGCCGTCACACCCACGACGCGGGCCAACTCGTCGATTGGCCAGCCCGAGCTCTGAACCATACTCTCATGGTACATAGATTAGTGACACGATCGCGAGGCGGGATGGGGGAGCCGGGTCGCGTCCTCGCCGAACGGCATCGGCGGGCCTGCCAGGGGTTCACCGCGGTCGTGCAGGCCGTCCTGGCGGACGGCTGGGGCACCCCGACTCCCTGTTCGGAGTGGGACGCCCGGGCCCTCATCGAGCACGTCATCGGCTTCCACGAGTTCCTGCTGCTCCGCCCGCTCGGCGTGCGCGCCGAACGGCCCCGGGAGGGCCCGGCCGAGCGGTGGGCCGCCACCGAGCTCGCGATCGAACAGGCCCTCGGTCACCCCGGGCTGACCGGCCAGGTCGCCTACTTCGACGGCGACACCCGCCGACCGATCGACGTGCTGGGCGCCATCACCGGCGACGTCGTGATCCACACCTGGGATCTCGCTCGAGCGGTCGGTGCCCCCGAACAGCTCGACGCTGACCTGTGCGCGATCGCGCTCGACGCGGCACGAGCAACGATGGGCGCCTCCGATCGCTCCGGTCTGTTCGCACCGCCGGTACCGACCCGATCTGACGCCAGCATCGAAGACCGCCTCCTCGCCCTGCGGGGCCGCGACCCTCAATGGCGACCCCCGCCCCCGACCTGACCAGACCGAAGACACCGATGCTCGGACATCTCGGCATCAACGTCCCCGACCTCGAGGCCGCTCGCGCCTACTACGACCGTTTCCTGCCGGTCCTCGGCTTCGAACCGTTCCTCGCCGAGGAGGACCAGTTCGCCTACCGGCCCGTAGCCGCCAAGCCCGGGACGTACCTCTTCTTCTATCCCGCCACCGAGGTCGGCTACGAGCGGGACGCGCCCGGCTTGCAGCACCTGGCCTTCATGGTCCCGACCCGATCGGACGTGCGCGCGGCGCATCAGATGGTGCTCGACATCGGGGGCGACGGCCTGCACCCGCCGCGAACCTTCCCGGAGTACCCGCCTCCGTACTCCGCCACCTTCTGGCTCGACCCGATGGGGCTCACGCTCGAAGCCGTCTGTCACCACGACCGGGACTGACCCACCACTCGCGGCGCGGCGCCGCCACGACGCCGCCACGACGCCGACGGATGAACACACGGCTCGAAGCCGGCGTCGGGGAACTGCGTAGCCTGGGCCGATGCGATCCGGCACGAGCCCCATGACCCGAGAGCTGTACCGAGACGGTGAACGGATCCGCGAGTTCGACGTGCGATCCGCCGCCACCGTGATGAGCGCGTTCATCGGCGGTTTGTTCCTCGTCTTCTTCCTCGCGGCGTTCCTTCCGTGGCTGCTGTCGAAGGGGATGACCGCGGCCGTCGAAGGCCTCATGAACCGGATCGGCTTCGGGACCTTCCATGCCAACACGATCTGGAGCTGGTTGCTGGTCCTGGCGATGTTCGCGCTGTTCACCGCGTTCATCGTCGCCATCGCGACGGGGATCCTCGCTCTCTACAACCTGCTGTCAGAGCGCACCGGGGTCGGCATGCGCGTCGAAGGCGGGGCCCGCGAGCTCGTGGCCGGCGGCCGCGCCGCCCTCGTCGGACCTGACGACGACGAGATCGACGGGTCCTTCGATGAGCTCTACGCCGAGGCGCAACGCCGGAACCTCAAGGGCCGCTCGACGATGTCCAAGGGCGAGTTGCAGAAGGCATTGCGGCGTGGCCGTCGTGCCGGTGCTCGCCCGACCAAGTCCCGGACCCGTCGAGCCTGACTTCCCGGATCGCGACGGCGCCCGCGCCGGCGACTGGAGCGGGTGACGGGAATCGAACCCGCATCACCAGCTTGGAAGGCTGGGGCTCTACCATTGAGCTACACCCGCGTGGACGACGCACCACCAGGGAGTGTCATCCGGTCAGGCCAGGGCCGTTGAAACGCTGACCGCCGGTCCCCAAACCGTGCTTCACGCGGATCGGGCGAGACTAGCCAAGCGCACCGGCTAGCTGTTTGTCCCTTCAGCCTTGAGAGCATGCGGGCCGGGAAGTGTTCGCCGCCGAGCGTCGGGTGGCGACAGCGGTTTCGGTACGACGTCGCGGTCGCGCGACGACTCAAGAAAGTCGACCGATCACGACCCGGGTCTCTCGAGTGAACGCGCCTGGTAGGTGCGTGATCGAGCCGGGCGTCGGGAGCTCCGGTCGTTACGATCCCTATCGGGTCGTTGCGACCCGAGGGGGAGCGGCACTCGCCGGAGTGCAGTGCCCGCCGTGATCGAACCACAAGGCTTCGGCTACGCAGCGACCCGGGGCCGCGGAAGCTTCTGAGCACCCCGAGGAGCGTCGGGTCTCGGGCGGGCCCGCGGCGGGACTCGACACGGCACGGACCGTCGCTCGGTTGGTCGGGGAGGGGGGATTTGAACCCCCGACCGCCTGCCCCCAAAGCAGGAGCTCTGCCAAGCTGAGCCACTCCCCGCGCGGTGTTGCGCCTCGCGGCGATCTTAGGTGGGCGAAGCCTCACGACCGGCGCCCAATCTGGGCGCGCCACCCCGCCGACGGTGGGCCGCGAGGATCTGGTTGGGGCACCCGCGGGGCCCTTCGCCGCCGGCCCCGGGTCCAACCCCGCGTCGTGGTGGGGCATGGCAGAGTGCCGCCGTCGCGTCGTCGGCGGGGTGCGCGACGGGGAGGGGACCCCAAATGATTTCTGGCTTCTACCAGGCGTTTGCGCCGACGAGCTTCACGCTCCTCGGTCTGTGGCTCATCGTGGTGCAGACCCGCCATGCGGAGTGGCGGGCCAACGCCGCGCAGCGGCGACGGACCTATGCGATCACGCTGCAGTTCGCGCTGCCCGGGCTGATGAGCCTCCTCGCGCTGGTGGACGTCGCGAGCCAGGACGTGTGGCGAGTGTCGTTCGCGACGGTGGCGATCGTCGGCGCGGCGGCGTTGGCGGGCATCGGTCGCTGGGGACGGGTCCCGACGGGGATGAACCTGGTCGTGAGCGGCGCGACGCTTGGCGCCGCGGTCATGTACGCGCTGATCGCGGTCATCGCCCTCCACCCGTCACTGGTGTCGGACCTCGGATCGCTGACGCCGCTTCGATGCGAGGCGATCCTGCTGTCGATCCTCGTGTTCCTGGCTGTCAACCTGGCGTGGCTGCTGATGTTCGAGGACCTGCCCGCCTCCGCCTGAGAAGGCCATGGTCGCTCGTCAGGTCCCGGCCGCGGCCGCCCAGAACGTGTTGGCGGCGGTCACGATCAGATCGCCGCAGGTCGCCAGGGCGAGCGCGGTGCTGTCGATGATGAGGTGGTACAGGCGAGGGTCGTTGCCGTCGGTGTCGTAGAAGCGGCGCAGGTACGCGGCGCGAGCGCGGTCGGTCTCACGCTGACGTCGCCGGGCCTCAGTCGCGTCCATGCCCGCCAGGGTCATCGCCTGGCGGACCCGACGTTCGGGTGGCCCGTCGAGACGGACGTGGAAGACGCCCGGCGTGTCGGCCAGGACCATGGTGGCGCCCCGCCCGAGCAAGACGCCGCCCGAGGTCTCGGCCACGGTGCGGATGCTGGCCTCGATCTCGGCGCGCACCTGCTCTTCGTCGGTGACTCCTTCCATCGGTAGGGGAAGTCCGGTTCCGAAGACCGAGGGCAGCGCGGCCAGCGCGGCGAGCAGCCGGCGGGTCACGCCTTCGCCACGACCGGGTTCGTGACGCCCCGGGTCGGTGGCGCTGGCCTGACGCGCCACCCGGGGTGACACGAGGTGCTCGAGATAGGGCAAATGCAGCCGGTCCGCCACGGCCGGGGCGACGACGGTTCCACCGGCGCCGTAGGTGGCCGAGATCGTCACAACCCGCGCCGGGCCGGTCACCATCAGAACTCCCTCGTCGAGATCATCGGGCGGACCCCGCCGCCTCGCTGTACCCGAAGGTTGAGGCTCGTCACGCTTCGACCACCTCGAGCGGGTCCAGGTCATCGATCTCGACGGGGCCGTCGATGCGGGGGATCAGCAGCGACAAGCAAGCCCCGATGCCGACTACCGCCGCGGCGAAGAACAACGCCGGTCGAGTCCCGGCGGCGATGGCCGAGTCGAGGATGTCGCGCAGGACCGCGACGTTGTGAGCACCGGCATGCTGGGGTGGCGCGAAGTTCGGCCCGAGCGCATGGAGCCGGGCCGCCGACTGTGCCTTGACGCGACCCGGAAGCGACGATCGGCTGACCGCGGGGACGGCGCGACGGACCGTCTCGGCGGTGAGCAGCCCGCCGATGACCGCGACACCCAGCGCGCTCCCGATCTGGCGAGCGGTGGTGTTCGCGCCGCTGGCAGCGCCGGCCTTCTCCTTCCGGATGGCGGACAAGACGATGTTGGTGAGCTGAGAGCTCGCGAACCCGATACCGACGCCGTAAAAAGCGAACCCGGGGAGCAGCGACAAGAAGCTGAGCCGAGGCGAGACGGCGAACGCGACGGCCAACAAGCCGATCGTCTCGAGGAACAGCCCCGTTCGTGCCACCGCGGTGGTGCCGATCCGGCGGGTCAACCGGCCGCCGACCTGGGCTCCGACGACGATGAACAGCCCAGTTGGAAGAACCCAGAGGCCGTTGGTCTCGGCGCTCAGGTGCTTCCCGTCTTGGAGGAAGACCGGAAGGACGAACAGCAGCCCGAGCTGGCCCATCGCCAACACGATCGTGGTCAGCAGCCCGTACCGGAATGTCGGGTGGCGAAGCTGGCCGAATTCGAACAGCGGCGCGCGGTCGTCGCGCTCCTTGGCCCGTTCCAGCCGGTAGAAGGCGGCCAGGATGATGACACCCACGATGAAGACCAACGGGATCATCGAGATCGGCGCGGTCCTCGGCCAGATGGTCGTCCCCAACGCCGAGACGTCCTTGGTGGGGATCAGCCAGCCGTCGCTCGGACCTTCGCTCAGCCCGAAGACGAGCAGGAACATCCCGGCGGCGATCAGCGCCGCCCCCGGCACGTCGACTTGGCGGCGGTGAGGATCGGGGGCGCTCTTCGCCATCACGATCAACGCGCCGACGATCGCCACCGGGGCGATGATGACGTTGATCCGGAACGCCCAGCGCCACGAGTACTCGGTGGTGAGGAAGCCGCCGACGACGGGGCCCAACGCGGCGGCGGCGCCGGCGGTGGCTCCCCACGCCGCGAACGCCGGCCCCCGCTCGGGCCCCTTGAAGGTCGTGGACAGGATCGCCAGGGTCGCGGGGAGCATCAGCGAGGCGCCGATCCCCTCGATGATCGCCTCCCCAGCGATCAGGCTCCCGACCGACCACGAGACCGAGGCGAGCAGTGAGCCGGCGCCGAACAGCGAGGCGCCGATGATGAAGATCCGCCGGTGCCCATAGAGGTCACCGAGACGGCCGCCGATGATGAGGAGACTGGCGAACGTCAGCGCGTATCCCGTCACGACCCACTGGACGCTGGGGAGCGTGGTGTGGAACTCCCGCAAGATCGTCGGGATCGCCACGTTGAGCACCGAGTTGTCGAGCACAACGATCAGCGCCGCGCTGATCACGATCACCAGCGTGAACCAGCGCCTCGGGTCGAGCTCCTCGGCCTCGCTGGCCGCCGCGTCGTCGGCCGACCCGCTCGCGGCTGGGAGCCGGGGGCCCGAATCAGGTGCCGGGGGCGGCGAACCCACCATCGACCACGACGCTACCCACCCATACTGGGCTGCCAACGGGCCCGGTCAGGCGCCGTTGCTGCCCAGTTCGGCGAGCGCGGCGCCCAGCTGATCCGCCAGCGCCGCGGCCAGGGCCCGGCTCTCTGCCGGGAGACCGATCCCGGTCCCTTCGGTCGGCATCGTGAGCACGAACCGACCGAGGACCCGTCCGCTGCCCCGGACCGGCAGCTCGACCTGACTGTTGAGCCCGGCCGGATCGGCGGTCCCCGCGTCGACGCGAATGCCCCGGTGGCGCAGCTGGGGCAGCGACGTGCGGAACGGGGGGCGTTCGAACCGACAGCTCTTGAGGTCCAGGATCTTGGTCAGCTCGTTCTGCACGACGGTCACGAGCCGTCCCGGCGACTCGCCCCCGGCGGCGAGCTCAGCGACGGTGCGGAGGTGCTCCGCTTCCCAGCTTCGCCGCCGCGCGACGGCCCGGCTCTGTCGGCTCCGGGCCACGATCTCGCCGACCGCGAGCCCGACCGCGAGCAACAACACGACGGTTTGGACGTCGTCGCCGTTGTTGATCGAGAACGAGTAGTAGGGCCTCGTGAAGAGGAAGTCGAACGCCACGGCCGCGACGAGCGCGGCGATGGCCCCACCGAGACGGCCTCCGACCACCGCCGCGACGAGCACCGCCAACACGAGGACGAGCGCGACGTTCGAGGCCTGGATGTGGTCACGGAACGGAAGCAGCGTGGCGGCGACAACGAGCGGGCTGAGGACCGAGAGCGCCAGCCCCGCGAACCCGAGCCGAGGCTCACTCGTTGCAGGGTGCGGCTCTGGCTCCAACGGGTGCGGTCCGATCTCGAGGTCCGTCGTCGTCGATCAGACGCTCGTCGAAGCGTACCGTTTCAGCCCTGACACCCTGTTGGGGCGCGGCCGACGCGACCCACCGACCGGGAAGCGACCCGGGCGTCAGGTGCCGATGAGGATGGACCGCACCGGTTCTTCGGAGTCGGGGGTGACGAGAGCCAGGACCTCGTCGCCGGCGTTGACGACGGTGTCGCCCCGCGGGACGACCACATGGCCTTCCCGGACCACGGCCACCACCGTCGCGTCGCGAGGCACCGCGAGGTCGGCGATGCTGCGCCCCGCGGCCGGCGAACCCTCGGCCAGCGTGACCTCGACGAGGCGGGCCTGTCCGCCCTCGAACTGGAGGAGGCGGACGAGCGAACCGACCGACACCGCTTCCTCGACCAGGGCGCTCAACAGATGGGGGGTCGACACGGACACGTCGACACCCCAGTTCTCGTTGAACAGCCACTGGTTCTTCGGATGGTTGACTCGGGCGACGACCCGCGGGATGGCGAACTCCTGCTTCGCGAGGAGTGACACGACGAGGTTGTCTTCGTCGTCCCCGGTCGCGGCCACCATCACCTCGCTGCCGTCGATCCCGGCCGTGTGCAGGGTGCTGACCTCGCAGGCGTCGCCGACGAACCAATTGACGTCGAGCGTCGGGCGGAGACGCTCGACGAGCCCCGCGCTCTTGTCGAGCACGAGCACGTCGTGACCGGCTTCGCGCAGGTCACTGGCGATGTAGCAGCCGACGTTGCCGGCTCCGGCGATGGTGACCTTCACGTCAGTGCGCCGAGCTGGTCGGCGGACGGCTCAGCAGCTCCGACAGCTCATCGAGGGCGTCCTTTCGGGCGGCGATGTGCAAGAGGTCACCTTCCTGGCCGATGAGGTCGTCGCCGCCGAGCTGGGCCTGACCGGACCGGGTCATCGAGACGAGCCGGAAGCGGTCGCCACTTGAGAGCGACGCGAGGGGATGGCCGGCCCACCCGTCGGGGAGGGCCCGCTCGACGAGGACGACTTGCCCGCTGGGCTCGGACCATTCCGTGACCGAGTTGTCCTCGAAGAGTCGTCGCATCACCTGATCGGTGGTCCAGGTGACGGTCGCGACGGTGGCGATCCCGAGCCGCTGGTAGATGAGTGCTCGGCGAGGGTCGTAGATGCGGGCGACGACCCTCGGGATCTCGAAGGTCTCTCGGGCGATGCGGGCGGCGAGGATGTTGGAGTTGTCGCCGCTGGTGACCGCAGCCAACGCTCCGGCCTCATGGATCCCCGCGGTCTCGAGGTGGTCGCGGTCGAAGCCGAACCCGTGGACGGTGCGGCCCCCCCAGCCATCCGGCAGCTTCCGGAACGAGGCCGGGTTCTTGTCCATGATCGCGACGCTGTGGCCGCCCTGGTCGAGCGAGACCGCCAGCTCCGAGCCCACCCGGCCGCAGCCCACGACGATGACGTGCACCGACCGATCCTGGCACACCCCGGGCCCATCCTTCTCCCTCGGGTGACCGTGGGCGTCGAGGTCATGCCAAACTGACGGCGCGCGTCGCCGTTGCGCCGTCAGGGAGTCCGATGAAGACCGAGTCCGAACTCCGAGCGGCGACGGCGACCGAGCCGTCCCCGCCGCCGCCCGCCGCGTCTGTTGAGGTGCCCGAGTCGCTCGGGTACCGGATCAAGAACCGGCTGCTCGGACCCCCGCTCGACACCGAGCAGCTGGTCCACGAGCGGCTCGGCAAGCCCACCGCACTGGCCGTGTTCGCGTCGGACAACCTGTCGTCGGTCGCGTACGGCACCGAGCAGATCCTCACCGTGCTCGTGCCGGCGATCGGCGTCGCCGCCTTCGCCCTCGTGTTGCCCATCACGATCGCGCTGCTCGTTGTCCTGGCGTTCCTGATCCTGTCGTACCGCCAGACGATCAAGGCGTACCCGAGTGCCGGTGGCGCGTACATCGTGACCCGCGACAACTTCGGGCTCCTCCCAGCGCAGGTCGCCGGGGTCGCGTTGCTCACCGACTACGTCCTCACCGTCGCGGTCTCCGTCGCGGCCGGCACCGCCGCGCTCACCTCGGTCGTCCCCGCCCTGACGTCCTACGCGGTGCCGATCGCGGTGTTCTTCATCGCGTTCATCGCCTACGGAAACCTGCGCGGGGTTCGAGAGTCCGGCCGGATGTTCGCGCTCCCGACCTACTTCTTCATCTTCTCCATGATCGCCCTGCTCGGCATCGGGCTCTCCAAGCTGTTCTTTGGCCACCTTCCGGTCGAGACGCTGCATCACGCCGGGCTGGTGAAGGTGGGCCAGGGCGGCAGTGGCCTCCTGCTGGGCGCCACCGTGTTCATCGTTCTGAAGGCGTTTGCCTCGGGCGGCGCCGCGGTCACCGGCGTGGAGGCGATCTCGAACGGTGTGCCCGCGTTCCGGGTCCCAGAGTGGAAGAACGCCCGTACCACCCTCGTGATGATGGGGACGACGCTCGGTGCCATGTTCTTGGGCCTCTCGATCCTCGCCGCGCACATGCACGTCGCGCCGTACGCAAGCGGGACGCCGACCGTCATCTCCCAGATCGGCAAGATCGTCTTCGGGAGCAGTGCGCTCGGCAGCGGTCTCTACTACTGCCTGCAGGCCGGCACGCTGCTGATCCTGGTCTTGGCCGCCAACACGTCCTTCGCCGACTTTCCCCGTTTGGCGAGCTTCCACGCCGGTGACAACTTCATGCCTCGCCAGCTCACGAAGCGTGGTCACCGGCTCGTCTTCTCCAACGGGATCATCGCGCTGTCCGCGTCGTCCATCCTCCTGGTCATCATCACCGGGGCGAAGGTGGACACGCTGATTCCGCTGTACGCGATCGGGGTGTTCACGTCCTTCACCCTGTCCCAAGCGGGGATGGCGAAGCATCACATCAAGATCAAGGAACCGCACTGGCGCACGGGCCTCTTCATCAACGGCACCGGCTCCGTGCTCTCCGGCGTGGTCACCGTGATCATCGCCGTGACCAAGTTCAAGCCGCCGAACTCGTTCCTCGGCGCGTGGGTGATCATCGCGCTCGTTCCGATCATGGTCTATGGCCTGACTCGACTGAACAAGCAGTACGAAGCCGAGGCCGAAGAGCTCGCCGCCAACGCGCCCCAAGCGGCGGAGGCGCCCATCCTGCGGCGCCATGTCGTCCTGGTCTTTGTCGACGCGCTCGACGTGTCCGCGGCCAGAGCGATCCAGTACGCCCGAACCTTGATGCCTGACGAGCTGCGCGCCGTGCACTTCGACCTCGACCCGGTGCGCACCGAGGACCTCGCGGTCGCGTGGCGACGCCTCGGCCTCTCACGCCTCCCGCTTGACCTCCTCGAGTGCCCTGACCGCCGCCTCGCTCGATCCGCCCTCGACGTCGTCGCCGAGGTCGTCGCGGACGGTGAGACCGAAGCGACGGTGCTCTTGCCCCGCCGGGAGTACAACCGCTTCTGGCACCGGTTGCTCCATGACCGATCGGCCGACACGATGGCCGCCGTCATCAGCGAGCTGCCGCATGCCAACGTGACGATTGTCCCGTTCCATCTCGGCGAGAACCGCACCCGGCCCGCGTCCCGGATGCCGACCCGGTCGCCGCGTAAGCGCGCCCGCAGCCAGCCGGAACCGGCCACCGCCACACCCGAGGTCACCGTCGAGGGGGCCGTCGCGATCGGCAGTGTCGCCGAGCGTCAACGGGTCCGGATCGCCGGGCGGGTTCACGCCTTGCGGGTGCAGCCCTGGTCCGGCCAGCCCACCCTCGAGTGCACGATCATGGATGGCACCGGTCGTATCACCGTCGTGTTCCTCGGACGTCGCCGGATCGCCGGGATCGAACCGGGTGCCCGGATCGTCATCGACGGGATGGTCGGCACGCGTGCTGGGCAGCAGGTGATCATGAACCCTGACTACCGGCTCCTGCCCGGTCTGGAGGCCACCCCGCCACCGAAGA
>DAIPLE010000047.1:3721-12494 GCA_036769425.1 Actinomycetota bacterium | reverse complement strand
AGCTGCTCGTAGTCGGCGGAGCTGAGTTGGCGCGCCATCACCAGATCGTCCCACGACGCTGCACGATCGCGACGAGAAGCCCCGACGTGAGCCCGACCCGACCCGCTCCGCCCCGTTCCGGGCGTGCCGTCATCAGCGACACCGCGTCGTGGGCCCTATGCTCCCGCGGCCGGCTCCGGCACCCGCGGTCTCGCGCCAGGAGGGCGACGTGCGCATCGGCCTGTTCCTGCCCAGCGTGTCCCCCATCGCGACACCCGAGTACCTCACCGCTTACGCCGAGGCCGCCGAAACCGCCGGGTTCGACTCGATCTGGATCGGGGAGCACGTCGTGTTCCTCGACGAGTACACCTCCCAATACCCCTACGCCACCGATGGTCGACTCGCCCTCCCAGCCGACAACGGCATGCTCGAGCTCTTCACCACCCTCACCTACCTCGCGGCGGTCACCGACCGCGTGCGTCTCGGCACCGCGGTGTGCCTCGTGCCCCAACGCAACCCGGTGTACACGGCCAAGGAGGTCGCGAACGTCGACTGGCTCTCGAGAGGTCGGATCGACTTCGGGATCGGGATCGGCTGGCTCCGCGAGGAGTTCGAAGTCCTCGACGCACCGTTCGAATCCCGGGCCGCGGCCACCCGCGATTACGTGGAAGTCATGAAGACCTGCTGGCGTGACGACGTGTCGACCTACGACGGCGCGCACTACACCCTGCCGCCGTGTCGGATGTACCCCAAGCCGGTGCAGCACCCTCACCCGCCGCTCTACTTCGGTGGCGAGACCGACGCCGCGTTCCGGCGCGTCGCCGCGCTGGGCGACGGTTGGCATGGCTTCAACCATCTGCCGGACTCGGCGACCGCGTCGATCCGACGGCTCGAGAAGTTCCTCGCTGACGCTGGTCGGACCCGCGCTGACATCGATGTGACCGTCGGCGCGTATCTCCAACCGGTGCAACCATCGCACCTTCCCGCCTACCGGGACGCCGGCGTCGATCAGTTGGTCCTCACCGGATTCGCGCTCGACGCGCCCGGCGCCCGGGACGTGATCGCCAAGCTGGGTGACGAGTTCGTGGGCCCGGCGAGCGAACTGTGATCCAACACCGAGCCAGGAGGGGAAGCTCGCCATGAGCCAACGTCAACTGGGCACTGTCGCCACGACCAAGCTGTTCGAGAACGACCGGGTCCGGGTGTGGGAGATGCAACTCGACCCCGGCGAGAGCTCTGATGTGCACGAGCACAAGCTCGACTACGTCCTTATCCAGCTCCAAGGCGACAAGATCGCGGGCATCTTCGAGCCGGACACGAAGGGCGCCTACCCCGCCGGGACTGTCGAAGGCGACGTCGCGCCGGGCAACGTCATCTACATCGAGCGGGGTGGAATCGAGACCGCCAAGAACATCGGCGAGCAGCCGTACCGGGAGATCCTCGTCGAGCTGAAGGATTGAGCTCGGCGGGCAGCCCCGACGCACCGCTCACGGGACTTCGCGTCGTCGAGCTGGCGACGCTCTACTCCGCGCCCCAGGTCGGCGCCATGCTCGGCGACCTGGGCGCCGACGTCGTCAAGGTCGAGCCGCCGGGTGGAGACCCGATGCGACGCATGGGTGTCATCCGCGACGGGGTCTCGCGCAACTGGTCCTGGGTGGCACGCGGCAAACGCTCGATCATGCTCGACCTGGACGCGACCAACGATCGCGCCACCTTCGGTGACCTGGTGTCCGCCGCCGACGTGCTCATCGAGAACCTCACGCCGGGCGTGCGGACCCGTTGGGACTGCACCTTCGACGCGCTGGCCGCGATCAACCCGCGTCTCGTCGTCGTCGCGGTCAGCTGCTACGGCCTGACCGGCCCGTACGCCGACCGTCCGGGGGCCGGGACCCTCGCCGAGGCGTTCGGCGGGCTCACCGACCTGACCGGTGAGCCCGACGGCCCCCCAATGTTGGCGTCGGTCCCCCTCGGAGACACCCTCACCGCGTTCTCGGGTGTGATCGCAGCGCTGGCCGCGTGCTGGGGTCGCGACCGCGGCGACGGCCTCGGGCGCCTCGTCGACGTCAGCATGTACGAGCCCGTCCTGCAGGTCCTGGGCGGAACGATCGCCGGGTACGACCCCGATGACCCACCGGCCCGATTGGGCAGCCGAGTCCGAGGTGGCGCACCCCGCAACGTGTACCGAACCGGTGACGGCGCGTACGTGGCGGTGTCGGGGACAACCGACCCCCAAGTGGCCCGGCTGCTGGTGCTCCTCGATCGAGACAGCCCGGCGGACCGCGAACGCTACGGGCAGGCCGAGACCCGCGCCGCGCGGGCCGACGAGCTCGACGCCCTCGTCACCGCGTGGATCGCGGCCCGCGACCGAGACACCGTCGTCGACGCGTTCCTTCAGGCCCGCATCCCGATTGCTCCGGTCAACGACGTGGGCGCGGTCCTCACCGACCCGCACGTCCGGGCTCGGGGCAGCGTCGAGCCGATGCTGGCCGCGCGCGGACCGGGCCTCGATTCCGGTCGGGCCGCGATCCTCCGAGACTGGCTGGGCTGACCGACCGCGTCCGGCGCGTCAGCCGGGCTGGTTGCCGACGATGCCGACGAAGCTGACCATCTCGCCGGGGTAGCCGCCGAGGTTGTGGGTCAGCGCCAACCCACGGTCAGCGGTCGTAATTCGCCGATCTTCAGGCGCCTCCCCGCGCAGCTGCAGCCAGGCCTCGAAGAACATCCGCAGCCCCGACGCGCCGACCGGGTGCCCGAAGCTCTTGAGCCCCCCGTCCGGGTTGACGGGCAGGTCACCGGCGAGGTCGAAGGTCCCGGCGAGCACCTCCTTCCAAGCCGTACCGCGCTCGGCGAACCCCAGGTCCTCGTAGATCAGCAGCTCCGCCGGGGTGAAGCAGTCATGAACCTCGGCCATCGCGATCTGACCCCGAGGGTCGGTGACACCGGCCTGGGCGTAGGCGTCTTGACCCGCGGCGTGGATCTCGGGGAACCACGTGTAGTCGTACTCGGGGTCGGCGTTCCCCGACGCGTTCCCCGCGACGAACGACAACGCCTTCACGTACACCGGCTTGTCGGTGTACTTGGACGCGTCTTCGGCCCGGACTAGCACCGCGGCGGCGCTCCCGTCGGCGACCCCCGAGCAGTCGAACACCCGCAGCCCACCCGCCATGAGCGGTGCCCCACAGATGGTCTCCATCGTGACTTCCTTGCGGAACTGGGCCCGGGGGTTCCGCGCCCCGTTGTAGTGGTTCTTCCAGGAGATCCGGGCCAGCACTTCGCGCATCTGCTCGTCGCTGACGCCGTACTTGGTGCCGTACGCCGGCGCGCACATCGCGAACATGGCCGCGGCGGTCAGGGTCCGGTTCGTGCCGTCCGTCGGCGTCTTGGCCGCCCCGACGAGCCCCTGGTAGCCGCTGTCCTTGACCTTCTCCACCCCGACCGCCATCGCAATGTCGTACGCGCCCGACGCGACCGCGTACGCCGCGTTGCGTAACGCCTCGGAGCCGGTGGCACAGAAGTTCTCGACCCGGGTCACCGGCTTGTTCTGCAGCTCCAGCGGGCGCGACAGTGTCATCCCCGACATCCCCGACATCGCCGTCCCGAGCCAGAACGCGTCGACGTCGTGCTTGTCGACGCCGGCACTCTCGAGCGCCTCGGTGGTCGAATCGATAAGGAGGTCGTCGGCGCCCTTCGTCCAGTGCTCCCCGAAGCGGGTGCATCCCATGCCGACGATGGCGACCTGGTCTTTGATCCCGTGCGAGCTCATCGGTTGTCGTCTTCTCCTCGACCGGCCAACGCCGGCGCTTGCGGTCAGTCCCGGATGGGCCGAGCCTTCCAGAAGTAGTTGTGGATGCCGTCCGCGGTGAAGAGGCGACGGAACGTCATCTCCACCTTGTCGCCGACCTGAAGGTCGTCGGCGTTCACGTCGGTCAGCTCGACGGGGAGCCGACCGCCACCGTCGAAGTCCACGATGGCGAACACGATCGGCGGGCTCGGCGAGTAGGCGATGCGATCGACCGTGAACGCGGCGATCGTGCCCGCCACGTCAGCCATCGGTACCGGGTCCATGTCGTCGACGGCGCCGCCGACGCGCGACACCCGGGCCGGTGGCAGGTGCAGCGCGTCGGTGGCCCGGTCCCGCGATCCCACGAAGCCGTACTTCCAGCCCTCGGTGCGACCGGTGACCGACGCCGAGATCCGGTCCGGTTCCGGCCGGCGAGGCGGCTCCAGCGTCACCATGCCGCGCCAGCTCAGGAACTTCCCGTAGGGGAGGTCGGCGCCTCCCGCCACTTGCGCCGCGACGGTGCGCGCCGGCGCCCACGACGCGACCGCGTCGCTGACCCGAAGGAGCAGCACGTCCGCGCCGTCCGCGAGCGACACCACCGCGATGACCTCGCCGGGCTGGGCGGTCTCGAGCGACGCGGCCAGCAACAACCCCAGCTGCGCGGCGCCGCTGTACCCGACTGTGGCCGCGAGATCGTCGACGACGCGTCCGGGCTCGATGCCGAGACGCCCGGTCAGGCCGCGCACGGCCCGGGCGTGCGGCCCGGTGATGATCACCCGGCTGACCTGATCGGCGGTCAGCTCCGCGGCCTTCAACGCCGCGTTCCAGGCCTGCTCGCCGAGCGGCACGTACTTCGTCTCCCCGAAACGCTCCTCCCACACCTTCGAGCGTCGCTCACCGGGGACCCGCCACCGGTCGAGGAACTCCTCGGTGGCGTGTCCCTCACCGACGAGCGTCGCGAGGAGCGCGCCATCAGATTCGGAGCCCACGAGGATCGCGGCGCCGGCGTCGCCTCCCGCGGACTCGTCGCCGCTGGTGGGCAGCCCGTCTCGCAGGTCGGCGGTGACGACGAGCGTCGGCTCGCCACCGTGGAGCGCGGCGACGAGCGCCCCAACACCAGAGCGGATCGCTCCGCCGAAGTCAGCGGCGAGCACATCCCCGTCGAGACGCAGCGCGGCGTGGATCGTCGCGGCGTTGGTCTTGTCGAGGTACGCCGGCGCCACCGTGGCGAACCACAGCGACGTCGGGTGCACGTCGGGTGCGCCCCGCAGGGCCAGGCGTGCCGCTTCCACCCCGATGGTGGTGGTGTCCTCGTCGTAGCCGGCGACCGCCCGGGTGCCGCGCCCCCCACCGGAGCCGAAGGTGCTCGCGATGGCGCTGCGGTCCAGCCGCCGGTACGGCACGTACCCGGCGGCGCTCAGAATCCCCTGCATCGCTTCCCGTCACTCGCGTGTGGTCGACCCAGCCGGTCTCGGACGCGAAGAGCGTACCCGTCGGGCCGAATGGCCGATCGCCCTACCATGCGGCCGATGCACGACGACACGGGGCGGCGACGCCTCCGGCCGGAGGGTTGATGAAGCTCGGCGACATCGCGAATCCCGAGGCGCAACGGTACGGGAAGCCCCTGGACGGCGTGCGGGTCCTCGCCGCGGAGCAGATGCAGGCGCTGCCCTTCGGCACCCAGGTGCTCGCCCGCCTCGGCGCCGACGTCATCAAGGTGGAGCATCCCCGTGACGGCGAGTCGGGGCGCGGGGCCCTCCCGGCAATGACCGACCCGACCGGTCGGCTCGCCGGGGCCACGTTCCTGCGCAACAACCTGAACAAGCGCAGCGTCGGGATCGACCTCAAGGCACCAGAGGGCCGCGACCTGTTCCGCGCCCTCGCCGGCCGCGTCGACATCGTGGCCGAGAACTTCAAACCCGGGACGATGGCCCGCATGGGCCTCGCGTACGAGGACCTGGCGCCCCAATACCCGCGTCTGATCTACGTCTCGGTGTCGGGCTTCGGGAACACGGTGCCGTCGCCGTACGACTCGTGGGCTGCGTACGCGCCGATCGTGGAGGCCATGTCCGGGATCTACGCGTTCAAGCAACCCGAGGACCAGCCCCCGGTCGTCGGGCCCGTCGGCGCGCTCGGTGACATCTCGAGCGCCATGTTCGCGGTCATCGGCACGTTGGCCGCGCTCCGCCACCGCGACCACACCGGCGAAGGCCAGTACGTCGACGTCGCGATGCTCGACGCCGTCGTCGCGATGACGGATCTGGTGACGAACTTCTGGTCCATGGGGCTGCGACCCGGAGGGCTCGGACCCTTGCTCATCATGGACGGCTTCCGAGCCCGCGACGGCTGGTTCGTGGTGCAGGTCGGACGAGAGCACCAGTTCGAGCGACTAGCGAAGATGATCGGCCGGCCCGAGTGGCTCGACGATCCCCGCTTCGCGACGCGCGAGGGATGGCGGATCCACCTCGAGGAGGTGATCCGCCCCGCCATCGAGGGATGGGCCGCCGCCAAGACCAAACTCGAGGCGGCGCGCGAGCTGAACGAGGCGGGCATCGCGGCCGGGCCGGTGAACTCGGCCCCCGACGTCATCGCCGACCCGCACGTCGCGGCCCGCGACATGCTCGTCGAGGTCCCACGCACCGACGGGGAGCCCCCGTACCTGATGCCCGGCAACCCGGTGAAGATGACGAAGGTCGCGGAGGGACCTGAGACTCGGGTCCCTTGGGTCGGGGAGCACACCGACGAGATCCTGAGCCAAGAGCTCGGGCTCGCCGACGCGGAGCTCACCCGACTGCGCGACGCGGGCGTCATCGGCTGAAACCCGGGGTCCCGCCCCAGAACGCTCAGCCCCGAGACCTCGTCATCGCTACGACGGGCGCCCGAGTAATGCTTCGGGCAAGGTTGGCTCGAACAGTTCGATGGATTGCCGGAAGGGTCATCGAGCAGGATCTGCTTGCCGCCGACGCCGGTGACGATGTCGTGGCGAAAGTGAGCTCCTTCCTTGCGGAGTGCCGCGACGGTGGCGGCAAGGTCGGAGACTTCAATGCAGAAGTGGTTCCATCCTCCGGGGTTGGGCGTCGTGCCGTCGGCAAGGCCTGGCCGCCGCCGGGCTCGCCGCCCGGTCGCACCCGCGACTTGTTCGACGTGCTCGGCGAATAGCCCGGACGGTCGTCTGACCGGCTCGGCTTTCTTTCGGCTGGTCGTCGACAAAGAATATCCTAATACGATATGAAGTTCCCGCGGGCTCTCGACCTGGGCCGCCGCTCCTGAGAGGATTGGGTTGATTTCCACGAGGCGCTCGGCCGCGGTTCGTGCGTGCTTTCTCTCCTTCCTCGCTGCGCTCCTGGGACTCGCCGGAGGTGGCGCGGCCTGGCTGCTCCTCCATCTCATCGGCGTCATTTCCAACGTGGCCTTGCTGCACCAATGGGGCTGGACGCTTCCGTCCCTCCGCCACTTCCATCCAGACGCGTCCCTTGTCCTCGTCGCGATGGCGGGCGGGCTCTTCGTATCACTGCTCGCGAAATGGTCACCCGTCATCCGCGGCCACGGCATCCCAGAAGCAATGGAGGCCGTCCTCGAGAAGCAGAGCCGGATCTCGCCGCGCGCGGCAGTCGCGAAGCCGATCTCGGCCGCGGTTGCGATCGGCACTGGCGGCCCGTTCGGCGCCGAAGGTCCGATCATCGTCACCGGCGGCGCGCTTGGGTCCCTGGTCGGGCAATTCGTCAAGGTCTCGCCGTCCGAGCGAAAGATCCTGTTGGCGAGTGGCGCTGCCGCCGGGATGGCCGCCACATTTGGGACGCCGCTGGCCGCCGTGGTGCTCGCGATCGAGCTGTTGCTCTTCGAGTTTTCGACTCGCGCCTTGGTCCCCCTCGTTGTGTCGTCGAGCCTGGCGGCTGGGGTCCATGCCGCGATCTTCGGGACCGGGCCGCTCTTTTCGGTGCCGCACCACAGCTACTCAGGGATCGAGCTGTTACCGGTGTTCCTCGTGCTGGGGATCGCGTGTGGGCTCCTCGCAGTCGTCGTCTGCAAGGGTCTATATGCGATCGAAAGCGGCTTTCGTCGTCTGCCGATCGGCCAGTTCTGGCACCCGATCCTCGGGGCGCTCGGCTTCGCGCTGATCGGGCTCGCGGTTCCGCGCGCCCTGGGGGTCGGCTACGACGCGATCAACGACGTCCTCGCCGACCGGATTGCGCTCGGGGCGCTCGCGCTGCTCCTCGCCGCGAAGCTGGTGGCGTGGTGGATCGCCCTGGGTTCGGGGACCTCCGGTGGCACGCTGGCCCCGATCCTGTTGGTGAGCGGCGCGTTCGGGGGGCTCTTCGGGGCCGCGGTGAACGAGGTCGCGCCCGGCTTGCATCTCTCGCCTGGCGCGGTAGCGCTGGTCGCGATGGCCGCGACCTTCGGCGCCGCGACGCGTGCCACGTTCACTGCCATCGTGTTCGCGTTTGAGCTCACGCGTGACTACAACGCCATTCTTCCCTTGATGCTCGCCACCGTCGTCGCCGATCTCGTCTCGGCCGCGCTGCTCGATCACGGATTGATGACCGAGAAGCTCGCTCGGCGAGGCCTCGAGGTGCCTACCGGGTACGAGCCCGATGTCCTGCGATCGACTCGAGTCGGCGAGGCCATGACGGCCACGGTCGAGGTGTTACCCGCCGACGCGACGGCTGCCACCGCGCGTGAGCGGCTCAAGGCGACCGGCCACAGCGCCTACCCGATCGTCGATGCCGCCGGGCGCTGTACGGGAATTGTCACCCGCGGCGACCTTCTGGCCCATCCTGAGAGTTCAGCGACCCCAGTCGGAGCCTTTGCCAGCACGGACGTGGTCAGCGTCACGCCCGACGCGAGTCTGCTCGACGTCCTCGAACGCATGGTTGAGGAGGGCATCGACCATCTCCCCGTCGTCGACCGAGACAACCACCTCGTAGGGATCTGTACACGCACGGACATCCTGCGCGCACGCAGTCGCCATCTGGTGCACGAACGAGTCCAACCCGGCTGGCGAATGACGCGCGC
>DAIPLE010000047.1:0-3621 GCA_036769425.1 Actinomycetota bacterium | reverse complement strand
CATCCTCGGCTGCGCACTTCAGCTCCCAGGTCCCGTCGGTGCGGCGCTGCAGCCCGTGCTCGACGTACGCCGCCAGCGCGTCGGGGTGCAGGGCCGCGAACGGCGGCCGGGCCGCCCAGGAGCGGTACGCCTCCTCGGGCGTGTCCCACTGGGTGCGGCGTCGTCGTGCGCCGACCGCCAGCGGGACGTCGGGATCGGGGTCTTGAGGTTCCCCGGGGATGATGACCGGCTCGTAGCACCAGGCCCGGCGGATCGTGCCGGGACGGGCGACCTCCGCGAGGAGGAGCGCGGCGGCGCCCTTCGAATGGCCGACGGTCAGGAGACCCGGGTCGCTCCCAAACCCGAGCGCGGCGAGGACACCGGCGGCGTCGTCGCCGAAGCGCTCCCAGGCGTACCCGTCGACCGAGCGGTCGCTGTCGCCGTGGCCTCGGAAGTCGAAGGACCAGACGTGCCGGCCCGCCGCGACGAGCCGCTCGGCGACCGGGCGCCACACCAGGCCGTGCAAGCCGGTGGCATGGGCCAGGACCACCGGGTCCCCCTCGCCGCCCCAGTCGTGGCACGCCACGCGCCGCGTTCCGACGCGAACCATCGTCGACACCGGATGCACGGGCAGCCATGATGCTCGGCGTGGCTGGCGAGGATGAAGTCCGCGCTGCGAACGGCGCCTTCTACTCGGCGTTCGAGAGCGGAGACCTCGACGCGATGGCCGAGGTGTGGGATCGCTCCGACCGGGCCCGGGTCACCCACCCCGGGTGGCCGACGCTGTACGGATGGGCGAAGGTGCTGGGCTCGTGGGAGGCGATCTTCGCCAACACCGAGTTCATCCAGTTCGTCCTGACCGAGGAACGGGTCCTCGTCCTCGACGCCGTGGCGATCGTCACCCTCGACGAGAACATCCTGCAGACCGCCGGTCCACCCGAGGACGGCGCGATCGACACCGACGCGCTGTCGGGGGCCCGGGTCGCGGCCACCAACGTGTTCGTGCACGACGGCACCCGCTGGCGCATGGTGCACCACCACGGCTCCCCGGTCAGCGGGGACGTGGTCTAGGTCGAACGAACCGCCTGCTCGGCGGCGTGGTCCTCGATGGCCTTGTTGATCGCGTTGGTGGCCGCGTCGACGAACCGCCCGCCGCTGCCGGCCACCCAGTCGTACGACGCCCGGATCGGATCGAGCTGACCCTGGAAGTGCGGCATCACGTACCGGGCGAGCAGCTCGTGGCTCTTGAACGTCGCCTCCCGGTCGGCCCACTCGTGACCGAACACGAGGAACGTCCCGAACCCGCCGGACTGCTGCTCGAGTCGCTCCAGCTGACGGATCGCATCGTCAGGCGTTCCGATCACCGCGAAACCGGTCTGGTCGCAGAAGTCGAGGATGCCGGGCACGTCCTCGGCGTCACCCACCGGACTGGCGGGCAACACATGCCGGAAGTACTGCGAGAACGGGAGGATGCCGAACTCGACGTCGCGGCGGGCTTGCTCCTTGGTCTCGGCGAGATGCATCGGGCCGACCAGGCGCCACTGGGCCCGGTCGGCGTGCTGGCCGAACTCCGCCGCCCGCTGCTCCATGACGTCCCAGTGCTGGGCGAGGACGTCGAAGCCGATCTCGGTCGTGGCACCGATCGACAAGAGACCGAGCCCGTACCGGCCCGCGGCCCGCGGCCCCGCGGGCGAGAACGACGCCGCGACCGCCATGTCGAGCCCGTCTGCCGAGTACGGCGCGAGCTGCAAGCGGGCTTCCTCGAGGGTGAACCAGTCGGTGTGAGCGGTGACGGTCTCGCCGCGCAGGAGCCGCACGATGGCGTCGAGCGCCTCTTCCATCCGGGGCCGCTGCGTGTCGGGCGGGATACCCATCATCAACGCGTCGGAGGTGAGCTGCCCGGGCCCGCAGCCGAGGATCGCTCGACCGCGGGTGAGATGGTCGAGCAGCACGAACCGGTCGGCGAGCATGAGCGGCTGGTGGTAGGGGAGCGAGTTCACACCGCTCCCGAGACGCAGATGCCGGGTCCGCTCGGCGGCGGTGGCGATGAACACCTCGGGGGAGGCGATCAGCTCGAACCCACCGGAGTGATGCTCGCCGATCCACGCCTCGTCGTACCCGAGCCGGTCGAGGTGGACGAGCAGATCCAGGTCCCGCTCGAGGGCCAGCGTCGGGTTCTGCCCGACGTCGTGGAAGGGGGCGAGGAAGATCCCGAAGCGCACGCCGGGATCGTAAGCGGTCGCCGGTCAGGCGCGTTCGGCGGCGATCCAGGCGTCGAGGTTCGGGCCGGTCGTGAAGCTCGAGATCAGGGCGTACCGGGTCTCGGCTCCGGGGTGCACCACGACGTGCCAGAGCCGCTGGGTGTCGACCACGAAGCGCGAGCCCCGATGCAGGGGCACGTGGACCTCGGTGCTGGGGTCGGGCAGCCCGTCGGGACCCTGCTCCATGAGGACCATGAAGCTGTCGGGGTTGTCGGTCAGCTCGATCCAGGAGCGGACCACCCAGCCGTCACCGTCGGGGTTGAACCGGTTGTTGTCGTCGCGGTGGATGTGACCCAACGCGGCCTCGTAGCTCTGGGGCTCGAGGCGGATCACCCGGACCCGACCGAAGTCGGCGTCGACCGCCTCGACCTGGGCGACGATCGCGGGGCAGCGCGCCGCGTTCACCGTCCAGCGTCCGCCGCGGTCCGGTCGCTCCTCGCCGGGCTTCCAGAACCCGCGGCAGTCGAGCTCACCGTCGGCGGTCGCGATTGGCGCGAAGTTCGTGTCGCCGCCGCTCTTCCAGTCCATGTACTCGAGCCCCAAGTACTCGTGTTCGTCGATGGGGGGGTCGAGGTCGCGCAGCGCGAGGTAACCCTTCTCGGCGAGCGCGCCCGGCCGCGGGTGTGGCGTGTCGAACAGGATCTCGCTCGACCAGTGCGGGGTCTTCAGCACCTCGCGGAGCACGTCGGCGGTCTGGACCATCTAACGAGTGTACGAACCGCGCCGCGCGAAGGCCGGCTCGACCCGCGATCCCCGCTGGCGTAGGGGTTAGGGGGTCAGAGCTCGAGGTCTCCGGTGGCGGCCTTGATCGACCCGCTCTCGCGGTAGGCGCCTCGTACGTTGCGGGCGATGAGCGCCTGATGGACCTCGTCGGCGCCGTCCACGAGCCGAGCTGACCGGGCGTGGCGCAGCATCCGCTCGAGCGGCGTGTCAGTCGAGTAGCCGAGCGCGCCGTGCACCTGCACCGCCCGGTCCACGACCCGCCACAACGTGTTCGCGACGTGGTGCTTGGCGAAGCTCACCTCTTGGCGGAACGGCAGACCGTGCTCGATCTTGTACGCGGCGTGCAGGACCATGAGCTTGGCGGAGTACAGCTCCATCGCCGAGTCGGCCATCATCCACTGGATCGCCTGCTTCTCGGCCAGGGGTTCGCCGTGGAGCTGGCGTTTCTCGGCCCGGTCCACGAGCATCTCGAACGCGGTCTCGATCTGGCCGATCCAGCGCATGCAGTGCGCCAGCCGGGCCGGCCCGAGCCTCGCCTGGCCGAGCAGGTGACCATTGCCCCGGCCGCCGAGGACGTTGGCCGCGGGGACCCGCAGATCGGTGATCCGGATCTCGCAGTGGTTCCCGCGCCCGGCCATGGTCTCGACGTCGCGGACGA
>DAIPLE010000203.1:0-4130 GCA_036769425.1 Actinomycetota bacterium | reverse complement strand
CCGGTTGCCCCAGCCCCCAACGACGACCGAGCCGAGGATCGCCCCGCCGCCGAACATGGCGACCAGCAGGCCGTACGCGCCGCGGCCGACCGAGAACTCGTTCGCAAACGCCGGCGCCAGCTGCACCACCGAGCTGGCGAAGAAGGACACCGCGGTGATCGTCACGACCGGGAAGAGCAAGGCCCGCCGGGCTCGCACGTACCGTACGGCCTCGCGGAAGTGGTCCCGGACCCGGCCCGCGGTCTCGTCCCGGGCCACGGTTCGCGGATGGATCGCCAACAGTGCGACGAGGACCAGCACGTAGGTGACGGCGTTGAGCAGGAAGCACGCGCCGGCACCCCATGCTTCGAGCACGAGACCGGCGAGCGCGGGCCCGAACGCCCGCGCCGCGACGAACTGCATCGAGTTGAGCCGGACCGCGTCGAGGAGCTGGCTGGTCGGGACCAGCTGCGGCACGAAGGACTGCCAGGCCGCGATGTTCACACCCGTCGCCAGCCCGGAGAAGAACAGGATGATGATGATCACGCCCGGTGTCGCCAGGCCGGCGGTCCACACGCCCCAGAGGCCGAAGGCCATGACCATCAGCGCGGTCTGGGTGACCAGCAGGATGTGCTTGCGAGGAACCCGGTCGGCGAGCGAACCCGCGAGCGGCCCGATCAACAACGCCGGGAAGAACGCCATGAAGGCGCCGAAACCGAGCCAAGTCGTGGAACGCGTGAGCTCGAAGAGGACGAACGGCACCGCGATGGTCTGCATCCACGTCCCCGAGTTGGAGACGAGCGCCGCGACCCAGAACACCGCGTAATCGCGGTTGCGCATGACCCCGAACGAGTGGCGTGGCACGACCGCGACCGTCGTCACGGTCGAAACCCCTCGAGCATGCGGTCGAGGTCACCGCGCCCGGCCGGCAGCGGTGTCCATGGTCCATCCGCCATGACGGACGACCAGTGGTCACGGACCGATTCGACGGTGAGCGGCCGGTCCCGCCACCCGTCGTTCACCGCGACCGTGACGCGCCCGATATACCCGCCGCCGACGCTGAAGCACTCGCCGTTGACCGGGCATTCCTCGTGAGCGAGCCACGCCACGAGCGGCGCAACCTCGTCGGTCGAGAGCCAGGCGTGCAGGGCCGGTGATTCGGGGATCGGGCCGAAGCCACCCGGACGCGTCTTGGCACAGGGGGCCACCACGTTGACGGCGATTCCGTGCTCGGCTCCCTCCAGCGCCAGGGCGCGGGTGAACCCAACGATGCCCAGCTTGGCGGCCGCGTAGCCGGTCATCCCCGGGACCCCCCACAGCCCGGCGCCCGACGAGAGGTTCACGATCCGCCCGTACCCGGCGGCGGTCATGACCGGCCACGCGGCTCGGGTCACGTTGAAGTGCCCGCCGATCTGGGAGGACAGCTCGTCGTCGAGCAACCCCGGGTCGTGCTCGGCGAACGGGGCCTGGCGGACCACGCCGGCGTTGTTGATCACGACGTCGACCCGCCCGAACGAATCGAGCGCAGCCTCGATGATCGCGGCGCCGCCGTCTGCCGTGGCGACGCTGTCGGTGCTGAGCACGGCCCGACCGCCGGCCGCCTCGATCTCGGCCACGACCGCCATCCCGGGGTTCGCCGCCGGGGCCGTCCCGGCGCCGTCGGTGTCGCTGATGGCAACGCCGAGGTCGTTGACGACGACCGCCGCGCCGCGCCCGGCGAGCAGCCGGGCGTAGGTCCGTCCGAGGTTCCGGCCCGCGCCCGTCACCACCGCCACGCGGCCGTCCCAACGGAGATCCATGAAGCCACGGAACGTAACCCAACGCCACCGGGGGTGCCGGAGAGGGCGACACCGCCGCCGTCAGGCGCGAGGATCATCACCTGATGAGGCTGACGAAAGCGACGCGGCGATGAGCGCACCACGGCTGGTCCTGACCGACGCCAACCTGGTTGACGGGGAGCACCCGGCGAAGCCCGGTGCCCATGTGGTCATCGACGGACAACAGATCAGCGTCGTCGGCACCGGCCCGTTCGCGGCTCGACCCGACGATCGGGTCGTCAGCCTGGCGGGCCGCACCGTCATGCCGGGCATGGTGTCGTGCCACTTCCACTCCACGTACCACGAGCTCGGGGCGCAGCCGGCGCCGTACGGGCTTGAGGCACCTCCGGCGTACCAGGCGCTGCGGGCCGCGAAGAACCTGGAGATCGCGCTGCAGTGCGGGTTCACGTCAGCGGTGAGCGCCGGCGCGCCTTGCGACATCGACGCGTCGATGCAGCGCGCGATCAACGACGGTCTGATCCCCGGCCCTCGTTTTGTGCCCGGGAGCCGCGAGCTCTCGACGACCGGGCACGGCAACGACACCAATCCCTGGTACTGGGAGATGGCCGCCTGGGGTGCGGCCCGGGTCTGCGATGGCGCCGAAGCCTTCCGTCAGGCCGTCCGGGACGAGGTGAAACGCGGCGCCGAGATGATCAAGCTGTTTGTGACCGGAGGCCACGGCGTCCTCACCCCCAAGGATCGCCTCGAGATGACCCGGGCCGAGCTGAGCGCCGCAGTCGACAGCGCCCACGAGCGAGGTGTTCAGATCCGCGGCCACATCGTCAACAAGCCGGCGATCCTCATGGCCGTCGAGGCCGGCGTCGACGTGATCGACCACGGCGACGACATGGACGACGAGTGCATCGCGGCCCTCGCCGAGACCGGGACGTTCCTGGCCCCCAGTGTGCTGTTCCCCAAGACGTTCCTCGAGCACATGGGGTCGGGCCTGGGGTTCACGGACCGCATGCGAGCCGACCTCGATCACACCCTCGGGGTCCTCCCCCAAGCCAACGCGGCGGGCGTCAAGTTGGTTGTCGGTGACGACTATGGCGCCGTCGGCTTCGCGCACGGCCGGTACGCCGAGGAGCTCGAGGTCTACGTCCGAGACGCTGGGGTACCGGCCCTGGAGGTGCTGCGTTGGGCGACGAAGCACGGTGCGGAGCTCATGGGCCGAGCGGAGGAGCTGGGCACGATCACTGAGGGCAAGCTGGCCGACGTGCTGGTGGTGGACGGTGACCCGCTGGACGACATCGCCGTCCTGCAGGACCGCGACCATCTGCTGGCGATCGTCAAGGATGGGGTGCTCGAGAAGGACGAGCTCGCCCGTCTTGGATGACGGATCGGTCCGCGCCGGCTGCCGCTACGACGGCGCGGTGCCGGACGGGACCGCGGCCTTCGCCACGACGACCTTGACCAGCGGGACCGGCTGGTCGAGACCCTTGAGCTGCACCGCGCCCATCGATTCGTTCGCCGGGGGGCTGGTCAGGAGGGCCAACATCACCTCGGTGAGGACGATCTCCCCTCGTGCCGCTTGCCCACAGAGGCGGCTGGCCAGGTTCACCGTGTCACCGACGATGTCGTACTGACGGCGACGGCCACCGCCGACGTGGGCGGCGACCACCTCGCCGCTGTTCATGCCGATCCCGAACTCCACCGGTGGGATCCCGAGATCCGCGAGTTGCGCGTCGAGTTCCGGCGCGCGCTGTTGGATCTCCATCGCACAGTCGAGCGAGACCTGAGGGTGGTCAGCGACGGGGAGCGGGGCGCCGAACACCGCGAACACCTCGTCGCCGACGAACTTCAGGACCGTTCCACCGTGGTTGAGGATGATCTCGGTGACCAGCTCGTAGAACTCGTTGAGCATCGCCCGGACCTGCGCGGGAGTGAGGGTGGCGGACAGCGACGTGAAGCCGCGCATGTCACAGAAGAAGAGACTGACGTCGAGACGCTCGCCCTCGACGGCCGATTCAACGCGCCCCGATTCCTCGAGCTGGCGCGCCACGGTCTCGGGTACGTACTGGGCGAACAGTGCCGACACGCGGCGGCGATGCCGGGTCTCGGTGGCGTACCGGACGCCGAGCGCGGCGACGTACGTGACGATGAGCGCCGCCAGGGGGTAGATGAGGTTCTCGATGTGGCCGGCGTCGAAGCGGAGGATCGTGAACCCGACGTACGCGGCGGCGAGCAGCGCGGTGATCGTGGCCGATGCCCAGGCCGCGAGGGTCATGACCGCGAAGGCAACCGCGAGGGTGAGGAACGCGACCCAGAGGTCGGTGTCAACGTCCACCCGAGTGCGACACAAATCGGTGCGATACTCCCCGCCTTATCGGGGAG
>DAIPLE010000046.1:0-12566 GCA_036769425.1 Actinomycetota bacterium | reverse complement strand
CAGCTGGGCCATCGATGCTCCTTCGATCGCGCCCTTGAGCCTGGCGGCATCCGTCGTCGGGATCAAGGACCCGCATCGGCCGCTGCCACCGGCACGAGCAACCAGAGGCAGACCGCAGACGATTACGCCCGGAACAATCTGCAGGACCGGTCGCTAGCCTGGAGGCGTCAGGGGCCGGGATCCTCGCCGATGTCGCGCAGCGCGGTCGCGAGCGCGGCTCGGAGGCGACGAGCCGTGACCGGTGCGAGGTGCGCGACGAGACCGGTGCCGGGACGGTCCATCTCCTCGACGGTCAGCTCGATGCGCAGCGCGTCGCAGCCGTCGCAGTCGTCCAACGCGGCGACCGCCCAGGCGACCTTGACCCGTTCGGGGTCATCCGCCGGGTGGTCGTCGTCGCCGTAGTCCGCGAGTCGCTTCATCCGGCCAGTTAACCCGATGAGGCGACCGACCGACCCCGACGCCGGTGCAGGGTGTCTCCGACCGTCGGGGCAACCGTGTCGGCCCTGTTCCGTAGGGCGACGGCCCTGGGCGCCGGTCAGCCCAGCAGGAGACCGCCCCTGGAGGTGAGCTCCTCCCGTGAGAAGGGCTTGAGTTGCCCGCTTTCGGGTCCGATGAACCGATGAGGCGGCTACGAGAGGCCGTCGACGTCGCGCGTCGGGACTCGGAGCACACCACATGCAAGGCATCTGGATCTGGCGCCGCTGGACCCGCTGGCATCTGACTCCTGGGATCCTGGTCGTCGCCGCGGTCGTCCTCGGCCTCGACGTCGTCACGGCTTGGCGCGACGTCGCGATCGGCTCCCTGGGTCGCGTTGCGACATCGCCGGCGCTTCCGCTCGGGATCCTCCTCGCGTGCATGGTGGGCTTGCGTCGCCTCGGCCTCGACCGCGCCAACCTGGCGGCCTGGCGCGAGTTCCTGGTCGTCAGTGGGGCGGTCCTCGTCGTCGGAGTGTGGCAGTACAGCGTGCGGATCGCCGGCTGGCGCGAGGCGGTTGGACTGGTGCTCGCGGCCCTCGACGAGGAGCTGGTCTACCGACTCGCGGTGCTCATCCTCGTGGGAGCGTTGAGCGCGGTGCTCTTAGGACGGAACTGGCGCAACCCCGAAGACTGGGGCCTCGCCCCCGGCCTGACCGCGCTGTTTGGGTCGGGTCTGATCTTCGCGCTCTTGCCCGGTCACGTGGCCCAGATGAACGGCACGCTCCGAGCGCTGCCATTCGTCTCCCTCGGAATCGTCTTGGGATACGCCGTCTTACGTACGGGGGCGCTGTTTCCCGCCGTCGTCGTGCATGCGTCACTGAACTTGGTCACCATCGCCGCGCTGAGCGGACACGTCTCCAACGTGTGGAGGGCATCGTTCGCGGCGACCGCTCTGGTGGCCCTGATCGCGAGCACGATCGTCGCCGGGGTGCGCCTCGGGATGCTGCAGCGCATCACGGTCCGCTCCGCGTGGCGGCATCGCGCCTGACCGGCGTAGCGAGCCGACGTCGGGCTCGGCCGATCCAGAAGTTGGCGACCCTGGGGACAGACGTCCCGGACCGCGATCCGCCGGCGTGGTAGACAGCGCCGCGCTGAGCGTCGATGCCGCCAACCAGCAGGGGAAGGTGTGATGCGCGCCCGAGCCCGTCGCCGTCCTCGACTCTGGATCGGGTCGATTCTCGTCACCGTCGCTGCGATGACGATGTCGGCGTTCGCGGTCAGCCCGGCGCTCGGTCAAGCAGCCTCACCCACTGAGGTGGTGCGCGTCGGCGCCCTGCTGTCCATCACCGGGGGCGGCTCAAGCCTCGGTAACACCAGCCGGGCGGCCCTCGAGGTGGCCCGCGATCAATGGAACCAACGCCTGGCGCGGAGCCACCAGAACCGCCGCGTCGAGCTGGACGTCATCGACACCGGCCAGGATCCCGCGCGGGCGACAGCCGGGTTCACCCAGCTCGCTGACCAGGGGGTCCGGATCATCGTCGGACCACAGTCGAGCTCCGAGGTCGCCGCCCTCCAGCCGCTGGCGAACGCCCGGGGGGTGCTCATCGTCTCGCAAGGAAGCACCGCTTCGTCGCTGGCACAGCCCGACGACAACGTGTTCCGCTTCGTTCCCAACGACCACGTCGAAGGGCGCGCCAGCACCGACCTCGTCGAACAGCAACGTGCGCGGGCGGTCGTGCCGATGTGGCGCAACGACCGCGGCAACCAGGGCTTGTCGGACTCGGTGCGCGCCGCCGCGACGACCGACGGTCTCCAGGTGACCCGCGGGGTTCGGTACGAGCCCGCGACGACGGACTTCGGCCCCGCCGTCGCCGAACTCGCCCGCCAGGTCACCGGCGCCGTGCAGCAGTTCGGCGCCGACCATGTCGCGGTCTACCTCGCCGGCTTCGAGGAGGTCGCGAACGTCCTGCCCGCCGCGGCGCAGATTCCCGGACTGGCGGCGGTGCGCTGGTACGGCGGGGACGGGTCCGCGCAGGCCCCCCAGCTCATCGACACCGCCGGGTCCGCCACCTTCGCGATCACGACCCGCGGCTACCCCAGCCCCCTCGTGGCGCTGCCCGCCGACCGGGCCAAGCGTGACGCCGGGCTCACCGCCCAGATCGCCCGCCGGGCGCACGCGACCCCGGACGCGTTCGCACTCGCGGCGTACGACGCCTTCGACGTCGCGGTACAGACCCTGCTCAAGACCAGCCCCACCGTCGACGGGCCGACGCTGCGGGCCGCGTTCAGGACGACGGCCACCGCGTTCGCCGGTGTGACCGGCACCATCCAGCTCGACCCAGCCGGGGACCGCGCCTCGGCTCCGTACGCCTACTGGTCGATCTGTCAGCCCCGAGGCCGGAACGCCCAATGGGTCCGCACCGGCACCTGGACTCCGAACAGCGCCACTGCCACGGGACGCGGGACGGTCCGCGGTGGGAGCTGTCCGCACTGAGACTGGCCGGGTCGCCCCGAGGCCACCACGGCACGACTCGGGATAGTGGTGTCACACTCTTCGCACCGGCCCAGCTCGGTGCCAGCAGAGGAGTCAGGGATGACGACGACGATCGAACGATTCGCCGCTGACCGCGACGCGGGCGCCATCTGTGCCGCCATCGAACGCGACGGCGTCGCGATCGTCGAGGACCTCCTGTCACCCGAAGTCGTGACCCGCGTGAACGACGAGGTCGAAGCGGCCGTGGCCGCGGCGGATCCGTACGAGGAGATGTTCAACCCCGTGATGCAGGCCTTTCACGGCCCGTGCACGAAGCAGGTCACCGGGGTGCCAGGGATCTCGCCGACGTTCGCGACCGACGTGATGTGCGATCCGCTCCTCCTCTCGATCTGTGACCAGGTCCTCTTGCCGTCGTGCGCCCGCTACCAGCTCAACCTCGGTCATCTCCTGCAGCGCGGCCCCGGAGCCGAGGAGCAATGGCTGCACCGTGACGAAGCGGTCTGGAGCGACGTCCCGCAACCACATCCCGAGCTCCAGCTCGCGTCGGTCATCGCGTTCGTCGACTTCACCCGCGAGAACGGGGCCACCCGGATCATCCCCGGAAGTCACCGCTTCGACGACCGGAGACTCACCCCCGCTGAGCAGATGCAACGACCCCGACCCGACCCCGACGAGCTCGCCTACGCCGAAATGCCGGCCGGTTCCGCCGTCGTCTACGTCGGCGGGACCATCCACGGCGGTGGCGCCAACCAGACGCAGCAACCCCGGCGCGGCGCCCACCTCAGCTACTGCCTCGGCTGGCTGCGAACCGAGGAGAACAACTATCTCGCGGTGCCACCCGAGATCGCGGCGACGCTCCCACGCGCCGCTCAGGAGCTCCTCGGCTACGCGGTGCACGACAGCATTGGCCGGGGCGGCGGCTACCTCGGCATGCTGCGCATGCAGGACCCCGTCGAGCTCCTCGCCCGGGGCGAGCTGCCCCGAGCACCCATCAGCGTCGACCGTCTCGGCTCGTAACTCCCGACCGGCGCGCCCGGTGAGCCCCGAACGCCCCGACAGTCCCTGGGCTACCGTTCGGCCATGACGAACAACAGCGACGTTGAGACCGTCGAGCGCGTCATCCCCGCGCCGGCCGACAAGATCTTCGAGCTGCTCGCCGACCCGCGACATCACCCCGAGATCGACGGGTCCGGGACGGTCCGCAAGTCCAAAGAAGCTCCCGAGCGGCTCTCGCTCGGCTCACACTTCGGGATGGCGATGAAGCTCGGTGTCCCGTACTCGATGGTCAGCGAGGTCATCGAGTTCGAAGATGGCCGCCGCATCGCCTGGCAGACCCGACCGCCGAGCCCGCTCGGTGCTCGCCTCGCCGGTGGACGGATCTGGCGCTACGAGCTCGAACCGGTCGCCGACGGCACCCGGGTGCGGGAGACCTGGGACATCTCTCAGGAGAAGGTCAAGGCCTTCGTCCGACCCGCGCGCAAGAAGACCATTGCCGCGATGGAACAAACCCTGGCCCGCATCGAAGAGCTCGTCGCGAAGTAGCCCCGGCACCGAAGCCACGCGCGACACCCCAGCTCGTCGCCCGCCGTGTCGACACCCATGACCATCAAGTCGTCGGATCCCGCCGACGTCGCCTTCGGCGCCCTCCTGGCGCGGGCACCAACGAACCCTGACCAGCTGGACGCCGTCGTGGACTCGATCCTCGACGAGCTCTCACTCGATGAGCGGCTGGCCATGATGTCGGGCGACCTCGACTTCTGGCCCGGGCTGGTCGAGATGCTGCGCGGCGGCTACGGCCACACCCCCTATGTCGGAGGGGCCGTGGAACGGGTCGGGCTGCCCGGCGTCCGGTTCTGCGACGGCCCGCGTGGTGTCAGCCTCGGCCACTCGACCTGCTTCCCGGTGTCGATGGCTCGCGGCGCGACGTGGGATCCCGACCTGGAGGAACGCGTCGGCGAGGCCATGGGGGCCGAGGCGCGCGCCCAAGGCGCCAACCTCATCGGCAGCGTCTGCATCAACCTCCTGTACCACCCGGCGTGGGGTCGAGCCCAGGAGACCTACGGCGAGGATCCCTGTCACGTCGGTGAGCTCGGCGCCGCCGCGGTACGCGGCGTCCAGCGGCACGTGATGGCGTGCGTCAAACACTTCGCGGTCAACAACATGGAGAACGCCCGCTTCCAAGTCGACGTCACGGCCGCGCCGCGGGTCCTCCACGAGGTCTACCTGCCCCACTTCCGTCGCTGCGTCGACGAGGGCGCCGCGTGCGTGATGAGCGCCTACAACTCGCTGAACGGCGAGTGGTGCGGGCACAACCGGACCTTGCTCACCGACGTCCTGAAGGAACGCTGGGGGTTCGACGGGTTCGTAATCACCGACTGGATCTACGGGATCCGGGACGCCGAAGCCGCCGCCAACGCCGGCGTCGACGTCGAGATGCCGTTCCGGATGCACTACGCACCCCACCTCCGGGCCCTCGTCGACGCCGGTGCCGTTCCCCAAGCCCAGATCGACAACGCGGCCCGACGGCTGCTGCGCACCATGCTGCGGTTCGCCGGGTCCACCAGCGTCCCGTCCGGTGACGTCGTCGCCGGGGCCGACCATCGGGCCCTGGCGCGGCAGGTGGCGCAGCAATCGGTGGTCCTGGTGCGCAACGAGCCCGTCGCCGGCACACCGGTGCTACCGATCGACGCCGCGGGACTGCGCCAGGTCGCGGTGATCGGACACCTCGCCGACGCGGTGAACACCGGCGACGCGGGATCGAGTGAGGTCCGGGCACCGGGCGTCGTCACACCACTCGCCGGACTTCGCGAAGCCCTCGACTGCGATGTCGTCCACGACGACGGGTCCGACCACACCCGGGCGGCGGAGCTGGCCGCCGCGGCCGACGTCGCGATCGTCGTCGTGGGCTACACCAGCGCCGACGAGGGCGAGTTCATCGACCCGTCCGCCAACCCCGAGCTCTTCGCCCTGTTTCCGCCCCTCGACCCCGAGGATCCCGTCGCCGCCGAGCTCACCAAGGTCATCCGCGGCCGAGGGGACAATGCCCGAGGCGGGGACCGGGCCCAGCTCACGCTCCACGATGCCGACGAGCAGTTGCTCCTGGCGGTCAGCGCGGCCCAACCTCGGACGGTGGCGGTCATCGTGACCGGCAGCGCGGTCGTGACCGAACGCTGGCGCGACGCGGTGCCGGCCATTGCGGTCACTTGGTACTCAGGCATGGAGGGCGGCCGGGCGCTCGCCGACATCCTCCTCGGTCGAGTGGAGCCGTCGGGCCGGCTGCCGTGCGCGTTCCCGGTCGACGAGCGCGATCTCCCACCCTTCGACCGTCGGGCCCATCACGTCGAGTACGGCCGGTTCCACGGCCAGCAGCACCACGACCACGTGGGGCGGCCGCCGGCGTACCCACTTGGGTGGGGTCTCTCGTACACCGACTTCCGGTACGGACCGCCCGAGCTCGCTGTCCACGACGACCACCTCGACATCAGCGTCGAGGTGACCAACACCGGCCACCGATCCGGCGCCGAAGTCGTGCAGTGCTACGCGACGGCTCCCGATTCGAGCGTCGAGCGAGCCCACCGATGGCTGGTCGGCTTCCAGCGCCTCCCCCTCGACCCTGGTGCCACCGCCCGAGCCTCGATCCGCGTTCTGTTCGAGCGCCTCGCGTACTGGGACGAGTCCCGAGATGGCTTCGTGGTCGAAGCCACCCGGTACGACCTCGTCGTCGTGCCTCACGCCGCCGACCCCGGACCATCCGTGTCCGCCGAGATCAGCGAGCGCCTGATCGCCTGAACACCGCGGACGCGGCGAGCCGGGACCCATAAGATCCCGCGGTGTCCCCAGACGCGGACCGCGACACGAGTCGCGACCTCCTCCACGACGTCCGCGTGCTCGACCTGAGCATCTGGCGCCCCGGTCCCTACGCCACCCAGCTGCTCGCCGACCTCGGTGCCGACGTCATCAAGCTCGAACCACCCGGCGGCGACCCCATGCGCGTCTTCCCGCAGCTGTTCGCCACGCTCAACGCCAACAAGCGCAGCATCGTCCTCGACCTCCACGACCCCGACCAGCGCGCTCAAGCCCACGCGCTCGTCGCCGAAGCCGACGCCCTCGTCGAAGGATTCCGACCCGGTGTCGCCGCCCGCCTCGGGATGGGCGAACCTGAGGTACGGGCCATCAACCCGTCCATCGTGTACTGCTCCGTCTCCGGCTACGGCCAAGACGGTCCCCTCGCGCGGACCCCCGGTCACGACCTCAACTATCAGGCTTATGCCGGGATGCTCACCCCCACCGGTGGCCCACCCGTCGAGTGCACGGTCCCGATCGCGGATCTCACCGGCGGCGTCTTCGCGGCGATGGCCACCTGCGCCGCCCTCCTCGGCCGCTCTCGCACTGGAAGCGGTGAGCGCATCGACGTCGCGATGGCCGAGGTCCTCGCCACCTGGACCGGCCCTTTCACCGGCACCGCCGTGGCCGGCCAGGACGAACCGATGGGCCAACTCCCCTCCTACGGCTCCTTTCCGACCGCCGACGCCAAGTGGATCACCCTCGGGATCATCGACGAGGCTCACTTCTGGGCCCGCCTCTGTGACGTGCTCGGGCTCGCGGACGTCCGCGACCTCGACTTCCTCGCCCGCGTGGAGCGTCACGACGAACTCGCCGGGCGGGTTTCGACGGCCATCGCGCGCCGCGACCGCGACGAACTGGTCGCCGCGCTCGGCGACGACGTCCCGGTCGCACCCGCGTTGACTCGCGATGAAATGCTCGAGCACCCCCAACATGTTCACCGGGAAGTCGTCGGGCTGACGACGGGCGACGGAACGCCGACGATGGGCTATCCCGTGCGCCTCGCTCACCAGCCCGCTAGCGCGCCAGGACTCCCACCTTCCCTCGGTGAGCACCAAGACCAAGGATTTCGAATCCGAGAGACGCGTCTCGAGTAAGCGCGGACCGCCGCGCCGTGGCCGCCCGCCTGTCCGGCCGGCGCCAATAGCCCCTACGGCACTGGGTGCTTTTGGCGCACCCACGGCATGTGCTGCAACGAGGAGGCCGAAAACACCCCGAAGATGCTGCTGAAACTCACGGTGACCCGCCCGTTGCCCGAGTTGACTCCCGACCTTGGAACTCGCACCCCGCGGGGTCGGTGGAGCGCTTGTCAACGAACGATCTGAAGGCGACTCCCACCTCTCGAGGTCACGGACGGTGGTCGGGCGGACGCCGTTCGAGCCCCGTGGCAGCAGTCAGGTGGACTGGATGAGTCGCACGCACAGCATCCGGGAGATGTTCAAGAGGAGCTTGGCGGCCACGACGGGGTCTTCGGCGATCATCTTCCGGAGGGTGCTTTCGCTGAGGCTGAGCACCCGGACCGAGTCGGTGGCTGCGTACGTATCCAGGACGCGTGGTCGCTCGAGCAGGAACGCCATCTCGCCGAAGACCTCGCCGGTTCGCAGAACCGCGACGACGCGTTCTTCGTCGCGAACCTCGAGCGTTCCGTCCAGCACGACGAAAATGTTCCGGGCCGAGCCTCCCTTCTTGAGCACGCGGTCACCGGCGGCGCATTCGATGACGTTGCTGCGGGTGAGGCAGCGTTCGACCTCTTCGTCGGTGAACCCATGGAACGCCGACACTCCTTGGTCCTCAATCTCGTGGAGGGTCTGGCGGATCTGATCCGGGTAGTCGCCGGAGGCGGTCATCAGCGGGCTCAGCACGGCGCCACCGCGGTTGGAGCGGACGCAATCGACGCAGTCGGGCATGGTCCCTAGCTCCTCGCCGAGCGTTTCGAGGACCTCGGGTCCTTGGGGGAACGAGACGAGCGGGATGAGGTAGCCGGCCTCGATGCCGTTGATGTTCTTGTCGGCGTACGTCTTGCGGCCTTGGCTGAGGTAGAGCGACAGGAGATGCGGCTCGCACGCACTGAACACGATGCGGACGTCGTGGGTCGCGGCGAGCTCGCGTCGGCATTCGAGCAGTTCGTCGACCAGGCCGGTGCCGCGGTATTTCGGCATGACCATGACTCGCTCCCCCACCGCCAGCATGCTGGGTGGCAGTTCGTCGAGGAACGGCGTGAGGCTGTACTCGTCGATCTGGCGGGTGGAGAAGCCGTCGGTACCCCAGCTGAGCCGGGCCGTGCCCACCACGTCGTCTCCGTCACGGGCGAAGAAGATCCAGGCCTGCTCGTCCTCGGCTTCGACGAGCCGTCGGCCCACGTGATCGGCGGTCTGTTGATAACGACCCATCTCTTCGACATAGACCGAGTAGCGGAACCGGTAGACCGCCTCCTTCTCGTCTTCGGTCTCGGCTCGGGCCACGACGAATGCCATGCGCAGATGCTGCCCGCTGCCATCGTCGGTGTCACACCGAGTGTCCAGACGGCGTGCCCCGGGGGCGCGCACGGCTTGCTATACAGCACCCGTATGGACGTGATGACCCTGGCCTACGACGACACGCTGGTCCGCATGGACGACGCGGTGATCGAGCTCTTCCGCCGCATCGTGGTCGGCTCGCAGCGAATCCCCCTCGTCTGGGCCGGCGTCCAGCTGAAGCCGAAGAAGGGCAATCAGATCCATGTGAACGTCGGGACCTTGATCGAGCCGACCGGCCCGTTCTATAACGACGGGATCATTTCGAACGGTGCGTTCAATTTCGACGTCTCGGCCAGCGAGGAGCCACGGCTGCGGGAGTTCTTCGACGAGGCCGCTCGCCGCGCCGGGCGACCGTTCCAAACGACGGGATAGCGCGGGTCGAGCCCGGCTCTCGGGCCGGGGACGCGCCCGGTCGCCATGTCGGTCGGTTGCGCCGACCGCCTCGCCGCCCGTTACCCGGTGGTGGGCCGGCTGGCGAGAAGGCTGAAAGTGAGCGGGATCCGCGGCAGCTCGGGCGGCGTCGTCCAGCTCCCGTCGCTGCTTGCGATGAGCCACGGGAAGCGGAGCCAGACCGTCAGTCGTGCTCCTGGAGCCATTCGAGACGAAGGCCGTGGCGGATCAAGGCGGTGACGGTCTCCCCGATGCCGTGATTCCACTCGTAGGTGCGCTGATGGATGAGTGGACGATCCGCGTCGGTGTACGTCGCATCCGAGTCCTCGACGTACGGCTCGACCTCCTGGGGCCGCGTTGGCTTCGCAGCCAGCCGTCGACGTCGTAGAAATGAGACGCAAGATGGACGTCGGTCCGATCGTCCCAGTTCGCACGATTTGCTGCTCGGTGCTCGTCCACGGTTCTCGGAACGTAGCCGCGCCGCGATCGCTGGCGAGCCCACGCGTCGTCAAACCGGAAGCTCGTCTGACTCGACCGGCCGGGCCGGTTCGGCGGTCAGTTGGGCACCGACCGTGACGTGAGTGGTGGGGACGACCTGGGCGAACGGCCTGGGGGGGTGCCGCCGGGCCCGGGCCCGGGGGCCGATGAGCCGCCCAGGTCAGCTCGCCGCGCGGATCGTCGGTCCGACGGGACGGCCTCGCACCCTCCGGGCGCCGGGAAACCCGGCGTCAGCCCGAGCCGGGCCCGAGGCGAGTTGCGCCGCGTCCACGGGGGCAAGTTCGTCGGTACGCTGCGAGTGTCGTCGTCAGACGCGGCGGCGCTGAGGTGGGATCGTGCGCACCAGGCTGTGGCCCGCCTCGGATCGCCCGTCGCACGAAGGGTGGTCGGTGACGTGAATCCCAACCTCGCGTTCGTGCTCTTCGTCATCGGGATGGCTGGCGTCGTGTTCGAGGTCCTGCACCCCGGGATGCGCCTCCCCGGTCTGGCGGGGCTCGCGGCGTTCGTGGTGTCGCTGATCCTGTTCGGGGATCTCCCGGTCCAAGCGACGGGAGTCGTCCTGATCGTGGCGGCGTTCGTCTTGTTCGTCATCGACGTCAAGATGGCCGCACGGGGGATCGCGGCGCTGGTCGGGACAGCTGCGTTGGTTCTCGGTGGTTTGTACCTGTACGACCCGCATGTGCATGCCGCACGTGTCTCGCGCCCGCTGCTGATTGGACTGGCGATCGCGCTCGGGGCGTTCTTCTTGATCGTCGCCCGGGCGGCCTGGCGCGCCCAAGGGATTCCCGTGGTCAGCGGTACCGAAGCCCTGCTCGGCGAATCGGCTGTCGTCACCGAGATCCTCCACCCGGCCGGTCAGGTACGGATCAAGGGTGAGAGTTGGGCGGCGACGCTCGGCGACGACACGTCGGCAACCGCCCCGGTCGGGGCGAAGGTCGTGGTCTGGGCAACCGAAGGTCTCACCCTCATGGTCGAGCCAGTCCCGAAGATGAACGGCGAATCGGATCCCAATTGAATCACACGGAGGTACCGCAATGAGTGGACCAGCCAGGATGCAGGGCACGTTCCTGCCGTTCCGCGTGGTTCCGGAATACAGCCGCCTGGTCGTCTTCCGCCTCGGTCGCATGACCGGTGTGAAGGGGCCCGGCATCGTCGGGGTTCTACCGATGGCTGACCGGGTCATGAAAGTCGACCTGCGGGAGTTCTACCTGGAAATCCCACGCCAGACCGCGATCACGAAGGACAACGCGCCCATCTCGATCGACTTCATCACGTTCTTCAAGGTCGTCGACGTGCAAGCCAGCGTCGTCCAAGTCGCCGACTTCTCCGGTGCGGCGCAGAACATCGCCGCGACCACCCTGCGGTCCGTGGTCGGTGACATCAGCCTCGACGACGTCCTCGCCAAGCGGGACGAGATCAACCAGCTGCTTCGCGCCAAGCTCGACGACGTCACGGAACGTTGGGGTGTCAAGGTCACCAACGTCGAGATCCGCGAGATCACACCACCTCCAGCGGTGCAGGAGGCCATGACCCGCCAGATGTCGGCCGAGCGGACCCGACGTGCCCTCGTGACCGAAGCCGAGGGTGACAAGACCGCGGCCGTGCTGCGCGCCGAGGGTGAGAAGCAGGCCAACATCCTCCAGGCCGAGGGTGAGAAGCAGGCCAACATCCTCCAGGCGGAAGGTGAGAAGCAGGCCGCCGCGCTCCGCGCCGAAGGCTTCGCGCTCGCCCTCACGAACGTCTACGACGCTGCCAAAGACGTTGATGCCAAGACCATGGGGCTGCAGTACCTCGAGGCGCTGAAGAGCCTTGGTGCCTCACCCAGCACGAAGTTCGTCTTGCCGCTCGAGCTCAGCGGCCTGCTCCAAGGGGTGGCCGGTTACGCCGGCGACGCGTTCCGCGACGGGGTGAGCCCTGCCCGGGCCAAGTAACCCTTCGATGAGCTGACCGGAGTCGCTCCGGTCACGACCTGACCTCGACGGCGACTCCGTCCTGGAGGTCGTCTCGTCCGCGACCGCCTCGGTCACCGTCGTGACCCGTACGGGTCGCCGACCGCGTCCGGCGAACCTCGGTCTCGCTCCTCAGGAGCTCATTGCGCCGACGCGGGAACGAGCTCCAGATAGGAAGTTCGACGCCTGGAACCCTCCCAGTTAGGACCGACCTACTCGCCCTACGAGCAGCTGCGCCTCGTCCACTGCTACCAAGGTGCGGCTGCCGGCCGGGGATTCGTGGTCGGGAACGCCTGCTACGACATCCGCTTCTTCCAAGGCTCCGCCGGCTACGGAGGACCCACCCCGCCGCCCGAAGAGCTGGGGGCGGCGTTCTGCGCGGTGCACCTGCCCGCCCGGGGCCTCTGACCTGCTGTTTCGTTGGTGGCGGGGGGTGGGATTTGAACCCACGACCTTCGGG
>DAIPLE010000202.1:0-4146 GCA_036769425.1 Actinomycetota bacterium | reverse complement strand
TGTTGGATCTGGTCGAGATAGGTGCCCCGTCCGACCCCGGCGTCGGCGAGCTGGCGGGCCTCGTCGACCCGACCGGCGGCGACGGCACCGAGGGCGAACCCGGCGCTGGCCGCGACGCCGGGACCGGTCTCGTCGGTTGCCGCGATCCCGCGCGCCGTTTGCATGGAGACGAGGGCCTCGTCGACGCGACCGGCTTGGAGCAGGGCCAAGCCGAGCGCGAGGTTGGCGTCGCCGAGCATCTGCATCCCGGCGCCTTCGTCGCCGGTGACGTGCAGCGCCGCGGCGAGGGCTTCGGGGGCGCCGACGTGGATGAGGACCTGGGCTCGCAGGAGCCGGTTGATCATCCCGGTTTGTTCGCTCCCCGCGGCGACCTCGAACTGGTCGAGGAGGTCGAGGGACTCGTCGATGTGGCCGAGGCAGGCGAGGGACCGGATGAGCGAGGCTCGAGCCTGAGCCTGACCCCAACGGTCATCGATGGCATCGAAACGGGCCAGGGTGTCCTCGGCGTAGGTGACCGCTTCCTGGGACCGGCCGCTCCAGAGCGCGAGGTTGGCGAGCAGCATGGTGAGGATCCCGGCGACCCAACGGTTCCCGGCGGCTTCGGTGTCGGTCAGCTGATCTCGCGCCAGCGCTTCGGCCTCCTCGAGACGACCCTGTTGGAAACGCACCCAGGCCAGGATGCCCATGCACCAGTGCAGTCCGCCGTAGTCGCCGAGCTCGCGGAACATCGCGGCGGAGCGGTTCAGGCGTTCCTCGGCCTGGTCGGGCACCCCGCGGAAGAAGGCGATCGACGCCAGGTTCTGCAGGGCCCACGCTTCACCTCGCCGGTCGCCGCTGTCGCGGAACGCTTGGAGCGCAGCGGAGATGTCCTGTTCGGCGGGGTCGAGGTTGCCGATGAACATGTTCGTGATGCCCCGGGTTCGGAGGGCGTCGGCCGCGCCGCGTTCGTCGCCGAGCTCCATCCAGCACTCGAGGGCGCGTTCGGCGGTTTCGATGGCGCCGTCTGGATCGCCGAGCCGCTGCAGGATGTCGGCCAGGACGGTGAGGGCCCGGGCGGTGGTGCGAGGGTCGGGATCGTCGTCGAGGATCTCGTCCACCGCGGCCCGGGCCGCCGGGAGTTCGCGCTGCTCGGCAAGCGCGGTGGCGTGGCCGACCTGGAGCCGCCAACGGACGTCCGGTGGGGCGTCGGCGGGGAGGACGGCGAGGGCCTGCTCGAACAGGCGGCTGGCGGTGGGCCACAGCTCAGCGTTGCGGGCCCGGTCGGCGGCGTGCTCGAGGAGCCGCAGGGCGCGGGCGGGTAGATCGGCGGGAACACCGTCGACGACACCAAGCTCGGCGAGGAGCAGCGCGGCGGCGCCATAGTGATGCGCGACGCGCTCCAACGCGGTGGTCGACCCGTCATCCTCGGTGAGACCGGTGGCCAGCCAGTCGGCGAGGACCGCGTGGCGGCGAGCCCGCTCGGCCTTCGTCAACGTCCCGTACGCGACGTCGCGCACCACCTCCGACGGGAAGCGGAACTCACCGTCGTGGAGCTCGAGGAGCTCCCGGTCGGCAAGCCGGTCGAGACTCGATCCCGGCTCGGCGCCGTGACGGGCGGCGACGAGCGCGTGGACCGCGTCGACCGGTCCGGTGCTGCCGATCACCGCACAGTCCTCGATGGTGTCCCGCTCGGTGGCGTCGAGGGTGTCGAGGCGGGCGGTGACCAACCCGTGCAGCGTCGCAGGGAGACGACCGGCGATGAGCGCGCCGAGCGCGCCAGCGCCGGTCTCGCGGATCAGCGCCGCGAGCTCCTCGACGAAGAACGGGTTGCCGCCACTGCGTTCCTGCAACAGCGCGGTGAGCTCGGGGGTGGCGTCGGAGCCAAGCAGCTCCTCGACGAGCGCGCTCACGGCCGCGGCGTCGAGCGGCTCGAGGTTCAAGACGCTGAGGTTGTGCCGGCCCGGCTCCGGTCGCCACCGGTCCTGGAGATCGGGACGGGCGGTGGCGACGAGCACGAACGGGGCGGAGCGCAATGCGCCGACGAGTCGGTCGACGAGGTCGAGGACGAGGTCGTCGGCCCAGTGCAGATCGGAGAGGACGAGCACTACCGGTCGTTCGCTGGCGAGTTGGCCGAAGAGGGCTTGGCCGGAGCGCAGCGCGTCGTCGCGGGCCCGGCCGGGATCGACATCGTGGAACGCTTCGGCGTAGCCGAGGAGGTAGAGGAGACCGTTTCCGGTGCGGGCGACCTCGGGGTCGTCGGGAGGTCGGCCGTTGGCCTTCGCGACGGCGGCGTAGACGTCCTCGCGGGCGGCGTCGTGGGTGGCGGTGGCCGGTAGGTGACAGACGGTGCGGATCGTCTCGGCGATCGGAAACCAGATGTCTTCGCCGTAGGGGACGCATTGGCCTTCGAACACCGACGCGCCGTGCTCGTCGCGGGCGCGGGCGGCGACCTCGCTGGCGAGGCGGCTCTTCCCGACCCCGGCGCCGCCAGTGAGCAGCACCAGGTGGGCGCGCGAGCGCGTCAACGCGGTGTCGAGGATGGCGCTGAGCAACCCCACCTCGGCGTCGCGGCCGACCAGGGGGGTGCGGGCCCGGCGCCGGGTCCCCGGAGGGACGGGGGCGCTGAGCGCCAGCCAGGCCTCGACGGGCTCGGAGCGGCCCCGCACGGTGAGGGCGCCGAGCGGCTCGTATTGGACCGCGTGGTGCGTCGCGGCGTGCGTATCGGGTCCGACGACGACCCGGCCGGGTTCGGCGACGGTCTGGAGGCGGCTGGCGGTGTTCACGACGTCGCCCATCGCGGTGTAGTCGCCGCCGGTGCGGAGGGCCCCGACGAGCACGACCCCGGTGTTGACCCCGACCCGGAGCTCCACGGTGAGGTCGCGTTCCTCACGGAGCGCGGCGAGGGTCTGTTGCATCCGCAGCGCGCATCGCACGGCCCGTTCGGCGTCGTCTTCGTGTGCGACGGGGGCGCCGAACAGCGCGAGGAGGGCGTCCCCGACGATCTTGTCGACCTGGCCGCCGTAGGCGATCACGTCGGCGGAGAGGGCCTCGAAGCACTCGTCGACGAGGGCTTTGACGTGTTCGGGGTCGCTGAACTCCGAGTAGGAGGTGAAGCCGACGAGGTCGGCGAAGACGACGCTTACCACTCGACGCTCGTCGGGACGGGCGACGAGGGCATGGCCGCAGGTCGGGCAGAACCGTGCGTCGGCGGGCGCCGCCGCCCCGCACGCCGGGCAGGTCATGGTTCTAGGTTACGGGCCGCTGAACCGGCCCGATGCGGACCGGGGTCGACGTCGGGTGATCGCGACGGTGGCGGGCCTCGAGGTCCCGGACGAGGGCGCTGACCCGGTCCCGATGCGCCCGGGGGGCGTAGGCGCCGCGCGCGTAGAGCCGTTCGTGGTCGGCGACCAGGTCGGGTCGATGCTCGCGAAGCGACGCCAGGTAGTGCTCGCGGACCCCGGGTCGCAGGTGGAGCAGCACCGACGAGATCGACGCGGCTCCGGCGTCGACCGCGCCTCGGACGACGGCGTCCAGCTGGGCGGGCGCGTCGGAGAGCCCCGGGAGGATGGGGCCGATGAGCACGTTGGTGCGGATCCCGGCCTCGTTGAGGCGGGCCACCGCGTCGAGGCGGCGCGCCGGGGGTGGCGTCCCGGGCTCGGTGAGGCGCCACACATCCTCGTCGAGGGTGCCGACCGAGAAGCAGAGGGAGACGTCGGTGCGTCGGGCGGCGTCGGCGAGCAGGTCCCGGTCGCGCAGGATCAGGGTGCTCTTGGTGAGGATCGAGAACGGGTTGCGGTGCTCGGCGAGGACCTCGACGATGCCGCGGGTGAGGTGGTACTTGCCTTCGGCGCGTTGATACGGGTCGGTGTTCGTGCCCATCGCCACCGGGTCACCGGCCCAGCGCTTCGGGGCCAGCTCGGCTCGGAGCCGCTCGACGGCGTTGACCTTGACGACGATGACGCGGTCGAAGTCGGTGCTCGGGTCGAGGTCGAGGTAGGCGTGGGTGGGGCGGGCGAAGCAGTAGGTGCAGGCGTGGCTGCAGCCCCGGTAGGCGTTGATGGTGTGACGGAACGGCATCGGGGTGGTCGGCGGGGCCCGGTTGCTGATGCTGCGGGCCTGGACGTGGACGAACTCGAGGCCCCGGAACTCGCCTCGGCCGGCGACGCG
>DAIPLE010000045.1:0-12641 GCA_036769425.1 Actinomycetota bacterium | reverse complement strand
GCCACGGCGATAGGCCCAGTACCACCGCAGATTCAGCCCCACCATCGCAACCACGACGACGATCACGAGCGCGAGCGGTGACCGCCACCACGCCTTCGTGCACGACGCGGCGGGCCGCGTGCGGTGCTGCCCCTCAGGCTGACCTCCGCGCTCAGAGTCGCCGCCCCCGCCTTTGCCGTTGCCGGCGGAGTCAGGCTGGTTCGCGCGAAGACAGCCGGACATCGGTTCAGGGTCCTCGCCGTGCGCGGGCAGCCTTCGCTGGCGGTAGGCGCCGGGGGTTGCGCAGGCTAGTTGTGATTCCCTTCACGGGACTCACAACTAGGCGCAGTGTTTCATCGCATGTTTCCGGTGTGACCGAGGGAGTACCGGCCCGGTTGAGGCCATACGCAGACCCCATGGGGCTCGTGCCCAACGGGGATGCTGTGCACCGTGCCCGTGCTGGTACTGACAACTCCTGCCCACGGCCGCATACGGATCGCGTTACCCCACACCCTTTGGCGTTTCGACAGCTCCCGGGGGATACTTGGCATACGGGGCAAGTCGAATCGGCGGACCCCACTACCGAATGCGGAGGCATGCGAGATGGCGATCGGTCAGGTCCTGCAGTTTTCGGGTGCCAGCATCGACAAGTATGACGCCGTCCGACGGGAACTCGGATGGGAGGGCGAGAAGGGCAAGCCGGAAGGAATCCTTGCGCATGCCGCGGGCTCGATGGGTGACGGGTTCTGCGTGATCGAGTGGTGGAGTTCCGAAGGCGATTGGGACAAGTTCTTCGCTGAGCGGCTGAGGCCGGCGTTCGAGAAGGTCGGCGACATTCCGCAACCGCAAGTGACGCGCTTTGAGGTGCATGCCAGTTACGTAGGTTCCTGACGCCGTTTCAGGCTCGTGGTGGAGCGCCGGTTGGGCTTCGGCTCGGCCGGTTCTTCGCGTTCCAGCGCCTTGTCTCGTCCGGCGGTCGACCGGTTCACCGACCTCGCCGCCCAGGCCCAGCTGAGCCTTGGCCGTCTGTTCGGAGCTCGTCGACGAACTCCAGCACCTCGCCCAGCTCGAGCGTCGCCGTGACCCCACCGACGGACGCGCCAAGCTGACCTTCTCACCCCACGCGGCCGCGACATGCTCGATACCGCCGGTCGCGGATGAGTTCAACCCTGCCTGCCGCACGCTCAACGCGAGTCTCCACGCACTTGAGAACGAACGGCGCGCCCAACGATCGCCCGACCGGTAACACACGCCCCGCAAGGATCAGGGCGGGATGGTGAGGTCGGATGACTCCGCTCCCACCGACGAGTCGCTACCTTCGTTCCCGGTCAACGCGAGACTCGGTTGAGCGTGTCGACCGCGCCGGTGAGATCGCCGAGCGTCGAGAAGTCGACGTTGATGAAGTTGGGCAAGTGGCCTCGTTTCGCGGCGCACTGGCGGGCGCGGTTGACGATCGCGGAGCGGGTATTGATCACCGCCGCGTCGTTGCGGCTGGGTGCGGCGCGAGTGATGAAGTGGTTCATCACGAAGAGTCGCTTGCCGGTGCGACCTCGGTTCGGGACGCACGAGAATGCCGCCGGGCTCGTGAAGGTGTACGGCGTCTCCATCGCGTACTGGTAGAGAGGGGCATACCAGCGGGGTGTTCCGCCGTGGTTCTCGGCGAAGACGACGACGCGTCGTCCCGAGTTGATCATCTGGCCGAGCGTCGGCCATGGTTGTCGTGGGTCGCCTGGGGTGTACACGTAGCGGGCTAGTCCGCTTCGCTGGAACACGGCAACGGTGTCGGCGGGCGACGCCTTGTCCTCGATGTCAAGGGTCACGATCTCGTTCGGGTTGTTTCGCATGAAGTCGGCGACTTGGCGTAGGCCAGTCTCGAGCTTGGTCGCTCCGAGGCGGCACAAGCTGTGGCACAGCCAAACCCCGGGCTTCACAGGGTTCGAGGCGGCCGCGGCGGCGAGCACAACCTCGGCCAGGTCGGGTGGGAGCGTGGAGGCGAAGCTGGCGGTGACCTCGGGGGTCTCCCAGTAGCGGGTGTCGATGTGCAGGACCCGCACGCCGCTGGCGAGCTGGTCTGGCATTGGCACGTCCTGGTTCGCGCCGAGCCACCCGAGGTCGCTCGCCGACATTGCGTTGTGAGATTCGGGGAACACCACCTGGTCGTAACGGCGGTTACAGAGCTCGGCATGGCCGTTGCAGCGCCGGGGCTCGGCGCTCGCGGCGGTCGTCACGAACGCCCACCCGAGCCCGACGGCGAGCACGGTGGCAAGGACTCCGGCCGTCCTCAACACCGTGCGGGCTGACACGGCGTTTGCTCGGATGACCACCCGTGGCGCCACCGCCACCCACACCACCACGAGCGCCGCGGGCACCACCGCCAGCAAGATCGTTACCGCGAACGCTGTATCCAGGCCGTGGAACAGGCCGGTTGCGATGTCGCGCAACAGGCTGTGCAGCGGTGGCGGCAGGTTCGAGTGTCCGAACACCTCGGCGAACGGGTCGCCCATCACGAGCCGCACGACGCCGTACGCGGCGAGGACGACCAGGCCAGTCGCGATGACCGTCGTCGCGCAGATGAGGGGCCCGTTTCGGCCTGACCGTCGGGCCGTGCGGCTCAGTGCGACGAGGCAGGCACCCGCGGCGACCGCTAACCCGAGGAGGAGCAGCGGTAGCACGGTGCCGGTGAGGAACCGGATGCGGCTGAGGTCGATCACGACGGTCGCGGTGTCGACGCCCGTCACGGTTTCATCGACCTGGAGGTGGGTGCCGTGCGAGTCTTGGCGGAGATCGATGAGCATTCGTTCGGTGTGACCCCGACCGTAGGCGGGCGCGAGCGTCGCCAGCGCGGTACCAAGGTCGCCCGCTTCGAGCGCGCCGGTCACCGGAAGCCGGAGCTGATCCTGGTCGGAGGGAGAGAGGGGCTGGAGCAGGATGCCGGACAGGAGACCGACCTGGTCCGGGCTGAACGGGACCGTCGGGAGGCCCGTCGGTCTACGCCCCGCCCCGAGGTCGCCGGCGAACTGGAGGGCTTTGGTGGCGAAGTCGTCGACGTTGCTGGCCTGGAGTGGACGCAGATTGGTGACCGTGTCGGACAGGTACTGGTCGGCGAGTTTGCGGATGTTGTCGAAGAGCGGCTGGAGCGCGAACTCGGGATCAAAGGTCCCGCGAGTACCGCGCAGATAACCGACCATCGTGTCAAGGGTCAAGTTGATGGATGCTCGGAGGGCCGCGGGAGGTAGCACGAGCCGGATGTTCGCGGCGATGAGCGAGTGGTCGATGGGGAGTCCGGCGAGGAGGTCTCGCGTCTCACGGGCAACGACCGGGTCCGTGAGGATCTGGTCATAGAAGCGCTGATAGGAGTTGTTGTCTTCGACGGAATTTTGATACCAGTTGGCGTTGAGCGCCGTGTTCGACAGCGTGAACAGCACCGAGGCGAGCATGAAGGTCAGCACGAACCCTGCGACGAGCAGGATCCACCGTGCCCGCCCGGGAGCTGTGGTCTCGCCGGGTGCGGCGGGACGCGCAGAGCCGGGGCTCAAGACCCGGTTCCGGGCCTCAGGCGTACCTCATTGCGCAAACGGCGCACCGCCCGGCCATCGCGCTTCGACATGGATCTAGCGTAAGGGAAAACGACGGTCCTGACGCTCCGGGCTACTCGGCGGGTGGCACCGGCTGGGGTGGGGGAGGACCGGCGTAGTGGGCGCCCGGTCGGATGAGCCGGTTGTCGGCGGCCTGCTCGAGGATGTGCGCGGTCCAGCCGATCACCCGGCTGGACGCGAACGTGGGCGTGAACATGTCGCGGGGCACACCGCAGGCGTCCATGACGATCCCGGCGTAGAACTCGACGTTGGTGTACAGCTTCCGACCGGGCTTGAGTTCGGCGAGGATCTCGACCGCCAGCTGCTCGACGCGCTCGGCGAACTCGAGCTTCGGCCCGCCGAGCCGCTCCGCGACGCTGCGCAGCATGACCGAACGCGGGTCGTCGGTCTTGTAGACCCGATGCCCGAAGCCCATGAGCCGGTCGCCGCGTCCGACCGCGCCCCGGATCCACTGGTCCGCGTTGTCGATGGTCCCGATCTCGTCGAGCATCTGCAACGCCCGGCTCGGCGCGCCCCCGTGCAGCGGGCCGGACAGGGCGCCGATCGCACCGACCACGGCCGCGGCCAGGTCGGCGCCGGTCGAGGTGATGACCCGGGCGGTGAACGTCGACGCGTTGAAGCCGTGGTCGATCGTGGAGATGAGGTACTGCTCGACGGCCCGGGCGTGCTCGGCGGTTGGGACCTCACCGAGCATCATGGTCAGGTAGTTCGCGGCGTAGGGGAGCTGCGGGTCGGGGTCGACGATCGGCTCGTCGTGCTGCAGTCGATGCAACGCGCACAGCAAGGTCGGGACCACGGCGCACACCCGCAGCGCTTGGGACCGCAGCTCGGAAGCTGACAGGTCCAGCGAGGGACGGAATCCGAGCGATGCACCGAGCAGCGAGATGGTGGTGCGCAGCAGGTCGAGCGGCGCGGCGGACCCGGCGACGCGAGCCAGCTCGGGGAGGACCTCCTTGACGGCCGGCGGGATCTCTCGGAGGGGCCGCACCTCATCGAGGAAGACCCGGCGTTGCGCCAGGGTGGGCAGTTCGCCGTGGAACAGGAGATACCAGACGTCTTCGATCGTGCGGGTCTCGGCGAGCTCAACGGCGTTGTACTGCCGGTAGTGGTAGAAGCCTTCGAGGCCCCGGACGTCTCCGATGTTGGTCTCGGCGACGACGACGCCTTCGAGACCGCGGGGGATCTCGTGGGCGAGCGACTCGGCGGGCTGGATCTGCGCGATGCGCATCAGGTCCCGCATCGAGACGATCCCCACGAGCCGCCCGTCGTCGACGACGGGGATGTGGCGATAGCCGCGCTCGGCCAGACGGGCGAACGCGTTGCTGACCTCGGCGTCCGGGGCGACGTGGTCGGGGTCGGGGGTCATCCAGTCCGCGACGAGCGCGCCGGGGTCCGCGTTGGCGGCGGCGAGACGGACCAGGTCCCGCTCGGTGAGGATGCCGACCGGCCGGTCGCCGTCGACAACCACGACGGACCCGACACCCTGGGCGCGCATGCGGTCAGCGGCGGCTGAAACGGTCTCGTCGGCGGTCGCGGTGACCGCCGGGTGGCTCATGATGCCTGCGACTGTGCGCTTCGCGTCGGTCTTCGCCATGCTGCCCTCCGTTCCCCCCCGTGCCTTCCCGTCGAATCTACGTTCCGGTCGGCGTGCCGTGACGTCCCTCCCCGGCGATGAAGCGTGCCACGCCCGACGCGAACTCCTCCGAGGCCAGGGTCGCGACCCCGAGCCGGTACTCGTTGGCGATGGCGTCGTCGAGGCTGCGTCCGGCTTGCTCGTAGGCCGATCGGCGGTCGTTGCGCAGACAGGTCTGGGGGAGCGCGGCGAGGTCATGGGCCAGCCCCCGGGCGGTCTTGAGCGCCTCGCCGGGTTCGGTGAGCCGGTTGGCCAGACCGAGGCGCCACGCCTCGTCCCCCGAGACGCCGCGGCCGGTGAGGATCAGGTCCAGGGCGTGGCTGAGCCCGATGAGCCGCGGGAGCCGGACGGTCCCACCGTCGATGAGGGGCACGCCCCACCGTCGGCAGTAGACGCCGAACACCGCGTCTCGGGCCGCGACGCGCAGGTCGCACCAGCAGGCCAGCTCGAGGCCGCCGGCGACGGCGTACCCCTCGACCGCGGCGAGGACCGGCTTGGTGGTGAGCATCCGGGTTGGTCCCATCGGCCCATCGCCGTCGGCGGTGACCCGGTTGCCTCGGCGGTCGCCCATGGCCTTGAGGTCCGCCCCGGCGCAGAACGTCCCGCCGGCTCCGGTGAGGACCGCTACCGCGGCGTCGTCATCGCCGTCAAAGGTTCGGAACGCGTCGGCGAGCCGGTCGGCGGTCGGCGCGTCGACCGCGTTGCGAGCCTCGGGCCGGTCGATGGTGACGACCAGGACCGGTCCGTCCCGTTCGGTGTGCACGGTCACGGTACGACCTCCTCGCGGCGCATCCGGCGCGCGGTCAGATGGGCGGTCTCGTTGAGCGTCGCGATGCTGCGCTGTCCGGAGCGGGCCGCGACGACCCGGCTGATGGACGTGTACTCGGGATGGAACCACAGCAGCTGCTCGGTGCCGACGAGATGCGCGAGGTAGACGTTGAGTACACCGCCGTGGGTGACCACGACGACCCGTCGTCCGGGGAATCGCTCGATGAGCTCCTCGACCGCCGGGACGACCCGGCGTTGGAACTCCTGGGGGTCGACACCACCGACGTCGGCCCAGCGTCCTTCGATCGTCGCGAACCACCGTTCGTCCTTGGTGGCCCGCAGCTCCTCGATCGGGATGTACTCGCCGGCGGCGGCGTCATACTCCGCGACACCGTCGACGACCTCCGCGGTCATGCCGAGCGTCGCGGCGACCGGCGCCGCGGTCTCGCGGGCGCGGCACAGCGGGCTGGTCAGCACGGCGTCGATCGGTTCGGCCGCGAGCCACTCGGCGAGCCACCGCGCTTGGCTGTTTCCGGTGTGGCTGAGGCCGGGGTCGGCCGGACCGGTCACGGTGCCCTGCTCGACGCGCACCGGCTGGGCGTGACGGACGAGGATGAGCTCCATCAGCCGACGGCCGCGAGCCTGAAGCCGAGAATGGTCTCGAGCTCGGCGAGGGCCGAGGCGGGTTCGCCCACCTTGATGGTCGTCATGCCGAGCGCTCGGGCGGTCTTGAGGTTCACGCCGAGGTCGTCGAGGAACACAGTCTGCTCGGGTCGCACGTCAAGGCGGTCGCAGGCCAGCTCGTAGATGCGCGGATCGGGTTTGCGGAGCCCCTCGACCGCCGATTCCACGACGACGTCAAACAGCGCCACCATCTCGGGATAGTGCGTCCCCATCTGGCGGTCGCCGCCGGTGCTCCAGTTGTTCGTCAGCGCCGCTGTTGCCAGACCGTGCACACGGATCTGGTGGAGGGCGGCGAGCATCTCCGGTCGAGGACCGGTGCCGGTCCCAATCTCGGCCAGCAGATCTGACACGACGACGACGCCGCCGGCCGCGGCGCACTCCGCTTCGAACGCGCCGCCGAAACCCTCGACGTCGAGCTCGCCGCGCTCGAACCGTGACCAGGCGCCGTGGTCCCCGGTCTCGATGACAACCTCGCTCAGGAACCGATGCGGGAGCCCGTGGCGGGCCTCGTAGGCGCGGAACACGTCGAGGGGCGACGGCAGCACCACGCCGCCGAGGTCGAAGATCACCGCCCGGATCGCCATGCGAGGCGGACGCTAGCCGTGCCCCCAGGCGTGCCGGTCACCCGCGGCAACGCTCCGCGCACAGCTCGCGACGCGGCGGGCCGCGCCATGATTCGCCTGTGACGTCGGCGGCCGAAGCGGTGCGAGCACTGGTGGTGGCGTACGCCGAACAGCTCGACGCGGGCGATCTCGACGGCGTCGCGGCACTGTTCGAGCATGCCGTGGTGCGCGCGGGACGCACCGGGACCGAGCTCGTCGGTCGAGACGCCGTCCGGGCCATGTACGACCCGGTGATCCGCTACGACGATGGGACCCCCCACACCCAGCACGTGTTGGCGAACCTCGAGGTGCGGGTCGACGAGAGCGCCGAGACGGCCACGAGCCACTGTGTCTTCACGGTCTGGCAGGCCACGCGGGCCGACAGGCTGCGACCCGTCCTCACCGGCCGCTACGACGACTCGTTCGCCCGCGTCGGGACCGACTGGCGGTTCACGGAGCGGATCATCCACGCCGACCTGCTCGGCGACCTCTCGGCGCACATGCGAAGCCGGTGACCGACGCGGCCGACGTCGTGCGCACCCTGGTCGCGGCGCGGCTCCCGGCGGCGCGCCCAGTGGTGCTGGGGATCGCCGGTGGCGTCGCGGCGGGCAAGACCCGCCTGGCCGACGACGTCCGTGACGTGCTCACCGGGGTGCGGGCGGAGGTCGTCGCCACCGACGGCTTCTTGTACCCGAACGCCGAGCTCACCCGCCGCGGGCTTCTGGCCCGTAAGGGCTTCCCGGAGACCTACGACACCGACCGGCTGCGGGGCCTCCTGACTGCGGTCCGCGCCGGCGAGCTCCCCCAGACGGTCCCGAGCTACTCCCACGACACCTATGACGTGCGCGACGCGACGCGCACCGTCGAACCGCTCGACGTGCTCATCATCGAGGGGATCAACGTCCTCGCCGCAGCCGCGGACCTGCTCGATGTCGGCGTGTACCTCGACGCCGTCGAGGACGACCTCGAGGGCTGGTACCGGGAGCGGTTCGTGACCCTCTGGGCCGCGGGGCGCGACGACCCCTCCTCCTTCTACTGGTTGTTCGCCGACCTGGACCGTGAGGCCGTCGAGGCGCTCGCCACCAGGGTCTGTCGCAGCGTCAATCAGGTGAACCTGCGCGAGCACATCGTGCCGAGCCGGGACCTCGCCACCTGTGTGGTCGTGAAAGGCTCGGACCACCGGGTGCTCCGAGTGACGATGCGCGACGATGACGCCGCCTCAGGACCGTCCGCAAGGAGCTGACATGGCCACCGACGAGGAGCTCGTGGAGCAGCTCGATCAGGTCTGGGGTTCGATCGGCGCGCTGGGCGCCACCCTCTCTGAGCCGGAGTGGAAGACACCGACGGAGGTGCCCGGCTGGACGGTTCAGGACAACCTCGTGCACGTCGTCGCCCTCGAGTGGCTCGGCCTCGGCCGGCCGGCGCCGGACCACGAGATCCCCGACGGTCTCCCGCACGTCAAGAACGACTTCGGTCGCGTCAACGAGGTGTTCGTCGACTCGCGCCGCGACCGGACCGGCGAGGAGGCCCTCACCGAGTTCCGGTCCGTGACCGCCGACCGGCTGGCCCAGCTGCGGGCCTTCGGACCCGACGACTTCGGCGCCGACTCGTTCACCCCGGTCGGGCCGGGCACGGTCCGCGACCTGCTCCCGTTTCGGGTGTTCGACTCGTGGGTACACGAGCAGGACATCCGACGCGCGGTCGGCCGGCCCGGGGACCTCGACGGCTCGGTCGCCGACGCGGCCTTCGGGCGCGTGGTCGCCTCGATGCCCTTCGTGGTCGGCAAGAAGGTCCAAGCCCCCCAGGGGAGCACCGTGTTCTTCGACCTCACGCCGCCACTCGCCCAGCGCTTCGCCATCCGCATCGACGGGCGGGCACAGCTGCTCGACGACATCCCGGCCGAGGTGACGGTTCGGATCACGACCGACGGTGAGACCTTCGTCCGCCTCGCCTGCGGTCGACTCGACCCCGAGGACGCCCTCGCCGGCGGCGCCGTGCACCTCGCCGGTGACGACGCCCTCGGTCGCCGCGTCGTCGAAGCGTTGAACTTCTTGTTCTGACGCGACGCTGCGCGCTGCCCGGCGTTTCGGCGACCGGGAGCTGACGAAAGCGAGGCCGGTACTACCCGTGACGCGCGAGGGGGCGGGTCGCGCCCAGCCCGGACTGCCAACGCAGCCGGGTGCGAGGCCCGAAATCGACTTGCGCGCCGTGAACCCAGAGCACCAGGTGGTGTTGGTCCTCGAGGAACCGGACGAGCTCGACGCTCGGCGCCTTCTTGCACGCCAAGAACAGATGGGGTTCGAGCCCCAGCGTTGGTGCGCGTTGCGCGAGCGACCATCCGGACCAGACGAGCATCCCGACGGATCGGACCACGTCGCGGGGGACCGCGGCTTGACTGCCGGGTACCGCCAGGCCCACGACCAGCAGCTTGCCGTTGAGCCCGACGATGCGGGCCACACCGTCTGGTTCGGTGGCAACGCCGACGGCGAGATCCTGGGACCGCAGCGTGCGGACCAGGGCGCCGAGCGCCGGCTGGTCGAGCAGCGACGGCTGGCGGGTGAGCGTGTGACGCAACGACGACACGCCGATGGGCCGGAGGCGGCGCCGGTCGCGCTCGTCGAGCTGGTCGATCCACCATTGGAGGCCTTCGTAGGCCTCGGGATGGTCGGCGAGTGGGACCGGGCCGTCCATCACGCTGGTGAACCCTCGTCGGACCAGGTTGCCGGGGACGGGGTCCTGGGCCAGCACCCGGCTGGCGGGCCGGTCCAGGGTGAACGTCACCCACGGCGCTGGGCGGCCCGCGAGCTTGCTGACGTGGGCCCGGCCGACGACACCGACGTCGACGCCGGCGTAGAGCCACAGAACGTCGCCCTCCCGGATGGAGCGGAACCCCGACTCGAGGGGACCCTCACCGCGGGTGATCTGCCCGTCCAGGAGCGCTCGCCGGTAGTCGGCGTACCGGGTGCGGCAATCGGCATTCGCGGGCCCCGAGAATCGGCGGCCGGTGCCGTCCACGATCGGGTAAACCCAGTGCGGTTGCAGTCTCGAGCCGCTCATGACGCGGCCGTCGGTCCGTGGCTCATCGCTGAACCTGCCCTTCGGTCGTTCCCATACCGGGCCGACCTCAACCCTGCCGGGTCGGATGCTACGCGGTGGTCCCCGCCTTCGCCCAGGCTGAGGGGCGCGTCGACGTCCCCGCCCCGGTTTAGGGTCTCGTGGTGGCGTCGAGCGAGGCGACGCCACCCATTGAGAACACGACGAGCTCGTCGCGACCCGTCGGATGCCCGACGAAGGCGCGGATCCCCTCCCGGGTGAACCCGGCGCGAGCCGCGACCCGCTGGGACCGCTCGTTCTCGACGAACACGTACACCTCCACCCGAGGCAGCCCGAGGTCCTCGAGGGCCCACCGCGCGACGAGACCAAGCGCCCGGGTGGCGACCCCCCGGCCCCGCGCCTCAACGGCGACCCAGTATCCGACGTGGGCGGAACTCGACTCGAGCCCGACGTCGTGGACCCCCACGGATCCGAGCAGCGTCCCGGTCGTCGCGTCGACGATCACGAACGGGGCGGCGTCACCGGAGTGCCACCACGCGCCGCTGCGCTCGATGAATGCCGCGGCGTCGTCGATGGTGTACGGCGACGGGACCATCGTGAACCGCGGGATGTCGGGGTCCTGCACCGCGGCGGTGATCGCCGCCGCGTCACGGGCCTCGGGCGGCCGGAGCACGATCGCGTCGTCGTGGAGCGCCGGGACGGTGAGGGGCACCGATGGAGCGTGCCATCATCGTCGGGCACCCAACGCCGAAATTCGGGAGACCGATGAGCCTCGTCCACAACGTCGTGGGACCGCCGACCGCACAGCGGGTGCTGCTGCTCGTCCACGGATACGGGGCCGACGAACGCGACCTCGGCGGGCTCCTCCCGTACCTCGACCCCGAAGGCCGGTTCCTCACCGTGCTCCCCCGAGGGCCGGTCGCCGCGCCCCCCGGGTTCGCCTGGTACGACATCGGTGGGATCACCGACGGGCACCGCGAGGACGTCACGTTCCTCGATTCGCTAGACCAGCTCGACCGCCTCCTCGACACCGTGTGCGAGGAGCACGACCAGGACCGCTCGGAAGCCATCGTCGCCGGCTTCTCCCAGGGGGGCGGCCTCGCGGTGGCGCTCGGGTTGCGGCGCAGCGAGCGGCCCCATCCCGCCGGGGTGATGGCCCTGTCCTCGTACCTCCCCGATGTCGAAGGCGTCGAGTACGACTGGGACGCCGCGCCGCACATCCCGGTGCTGGTGCAGCACGGCACCGACGACCCGTTGATCCCGGTCGAGCGGGGCCGGGCGCTGGCCACGACGCTCATGGAGCACGACCTCCCGGTGGTGTTCGAGGAGTACCCGATGGGCCACGCGGTGGCGCTCGACAGCATCCAGGCGGCCAAGCGTTGGCTCGACGCGGTCGTCGCCGGGGAGCGCCCCCGCGAGCCGATGCCGGAGGCGCCGCCCGAGCCGCTCGTGAAACCGGTGACGAGCGCAGCCTGGGAGCAGGAGGTGCTGCGCGCCGACGGGCCGGTCATCGTCGACTTCTGGGCGCCGTGGTGTCAGCCGTGCCGCGTCGTGTCACCGGTCGTGGAGCAGATCGCCGCGATGCGTGAGGGCTCCTACAAGGTTGTGAAGGTCAACATCGACGAGGAGCCCACGATCGCTCAGCAGTACGAGGTGCAGAGCATCCCGATGATCGCCCTGTTCCGCAACGGTCGGCTCGAACGCTCCGCGCTCGGGGCCAAGCCTCGCCCTCAGCTCGAGGCCGAGCTGGGCATGCTCGTCATTCCCTGAACGCCGCCGGAGTGGTTAGCGAACCCGAACCGCACCCGGTGAGCCGGCCTCGACCTGTCCGACGACCGCCGCGGCCGGCGTCTCGCGGTGGGCGAGTTCGGCGACGAGGTCGTTGGCTCGCGCGGAATCGACTGCGAACAGCAACCCGCCCGAGGTTTGCGCGTCGGCGAGGAGCAACTGCTCGGACTGCGGCTGGGCGCCCCAGTCGACCGGTGCGGTCTCGGTGACGAAGGCGTGATTGCGCTGCGTGCCGCCGGCCACCATCCCGGCGTCGAGCAGGTCGCGAACCCCGTCGATGACCGGCACCGCCGCGGCATCGATCGTGGCGGACCGCGAGGATGCGGCGAGCAGCTCTCGCAGATGCCCGACGAGCCCGAAGCCGGTGACATCGGTCGCGGCGTGCACCGCGGCACCGAGCGTCACCGCGGCGTCGCGCGCGTCGGCGTTCAAGGTCGTCATGATCCGCACCGCTTCTGCGAGCAGCGCCGGGGGGGCGGCATCGCGCTTGACCGCGGTGGAGACGACCCCGAGGCCGATGGGTTTGGTGAGGACGAG
>DAIPLE010000201.1:0-4183 GCA_036769425.1 Actinomycetota bacterium | reverse complement strand
CCGCATCGGGTCATGGCCAGGGTCACGGATCGAACCGACGGGAATGAGACCTAGTTCGGCGCGAGGAGCAGCTCGGCGAGCTGCACCGCGTTGAGCGCCGCGCCTTTGCGCAGGTTGTCGCCCGTGACCCAGAGGTTGAGGGTCCGTTCCTCGAACGGGTCGTCTCGGAGCCGTCCGACGAGGACCGGGTCGACGCCGGCCCCTTCGAGGGGAGTGGGTGCGCCGTCACCGCCGTCGACGAGGGTCACGCCGGGCGCGTCGGCGAGGACGGCGGCGGCGTCGGCGCGTGAGAGAGCATGGGCGAACCGGATGTTGGCGCTCATGGAGTGCCCGACGTAGACGGGGACGCGAACGCAGGTCGGGCTGACGTTGAGGTCCGGTGCGTGGAGGATCTTGCGGCTCTCGCGCACCAGCTTCCATTCCTCGGACGTGTAGCCCCGGTCCCCGAGGGACCCGGCCAGAGGAATGATGTTCCCCGCGACCGGCCGGGACCAGACCTCACCCGGTGTGATGGCGCCGGGGATCGCGCCGGCGCGCCGCAGGGTCTCTTCTTGACCGGCGCCCTTCGTCCACTGTTCGGCGAGCTCTCGCATCCCGCTCTGTCCCGCGCCGGACACCGACTGGTAGGTGGAGACGACGAGCCGGTCGATCGTCGCGGCGCGATGCAGCGGCGCGAGCGCGGTGACGAGGATCATCGTGGTGCAGTTGGGACAGGACACGATGCCCTTCGGGAGCGTGCGGACGTCGTTGGGGTTGACCTCGGCGACGACGAGAGGCACGTCGGGATCCATGCGGAACGCGGCCGAGTTGTCCACCACCTTCGCTCCCGCGGCGACCGCCTTCGGGGCCCACTCAGCCGCGAGGGGATCATCGACGTCGACGATCACGAGGTCGAGGCCGTCGAAGCAGCCGTCGGCGAGACACTGACAGACCACGTCGTCGTCCTGGAAGCGGAGGCGTCGACCCTCGGAACGGGGCGACGCGAAGACCCGAAGCTCACCGACGGGGAACTTCCGTTCCTCGAGGACTCGCAGCATCTCCTGACCGACCAGACCAGTGGCGCCGACCACTCCGACTCGCATGCTGCTCAGCCCCGCTCGAGTTGGAAGGCGTCGTGCAGGGCCCGCACGGCGCGTTCGACATCGGCGGCCTGGACGACGCAGGAGATGCGGATCGACGAGGTGGAGATCATCTCGATGTTGATGTCGTCGCCGGCGAGGACCTCGAACATCGAGGCCGCGATGCCCGGGTTGGTCTTCATGCCGGCACCGACGATGGAGACCCGGCCGACGTCGGCGTCGTGAGTGACGCCGCTCGCCTCGAGGTCGTCGACGATGGTCTCCATGACCTTCAGCGTCCGGGTCAGGTCGTCCTTGGGGACGGTGAACGAGATGTCGGTGTGACCGGCGCTCGACACGTTCTGCACGATCATGTCGACGTTGACGGATTCGTCCGCGAGGGTGCGGAACAGGCGGGCGGCGATCCCGGGACGGTCCGGGACGCGCGCGATCGTGACCTTCGCCTCCGAGACGTCGTGCGTGACGCCGGAGATGATCGCTTGCTCCATCGAGGTGTCCTCCTCTCCGACCCACGTGCCCGGCTCCCAGGTGAAGCTGGAGCGAACGTGGACCGGGACGTGATAGTTGCGGGCGAACTCGACCGAGCGCAGCGCGAGGACCCGACCGCCGGTCGCGGAGAGGTCGAGCATCTCCTCGTAGGACACCCGGGGCAGTCGACGGGCCTTCGGGACGATGCGGGGATCCGCGGTGAACACCCCGGCGACATCGGTGTAGATCTCGCAGACGTCGGCGTCGAGCGCGGCGGCGAGCGCGACCGCGGTCGTGTCCGAGCCGCCCCGGCCGAGGGTGGTGATATCCGCCGACGTCGAGACGCCCTGGAAGCCGGCGACGACCGCGATCGCGCCGGTGGCGAGCGTCTCCCGGAGTCGTTCCGCTCGGACCTCGACGATCTTGGCCCGCCCATGGGTGGTGTCGGTGAGGATCCCAGCCTGCGAGCCGGTGAGGCTCACCGCGTGCTCGCCCCGGTCGATGATCGCCATGCAGAGCAGGGCGATCGAGATGCGCTCCCCCGCGGTGAGGAGCATGTCGAGCTCCCGGCCTGACGGCGCGCTGGACACCTCGTGGGCCAGGTGCTCGAGCTCATCAGTGGTGGAACCCATCGCGGACACGACGACGAGCACCTCGGCTCCGGACCGTCGGGTGGCGACGATGTGATCGGCGACGGCCTTGATCCGGTCGGGGTCCGCAACCGAGGTGCCGCCGTACTTCTGCACGACGAGGCTCACGACTACCGATGGTACCGGCGCGCCCCCCCGGGACCCGGGTGGGTTCCGTAGACTCCGCCCCCGTGTCAAAGGCCGCCAAACGCGAACGTCAGCGCCTCAACCGCGAGGCACGAAAAGAGATCGAGGACCGGATCCAGAAGCGCCGCCGCACGATGCGGACAGCGCGCGGCTTCGCCATCTTTGCCGTCCCGGTGATCATCCTCGGTGTCATCCTCAGCGTGACGAACAGCAGCTCGTCATCGTCGAGCGGCGTCTCGTGCAAGACGGTCAAGACCCCGCCGGCGAAGGCCGCCAAACTCACCGCCCCCCCGTTGACGATCGACCAGCACGCGACGTACACCGCGACGATCCAGACCACCTGCGGCACGATCACCGCCAGCCTCGACGCGGCGCAGTACCCGAAGTCGGTGAACAACTTCGTCACGCTGGCCAACCAGGGCTTCTATGACAACTTGGCGTTCGTCCGGGCCGCGAAGGGTTTCGTGGTGCAGGCCGGGAGCCCGGACCAGACGGCCGCCGGCGGCCCCGGCTACACCGCCCAAGCCGAGCCGCCGACCACCACCGCGGGAGCTTCGGCGTATCCGATCGGGACGCTGGCGTTCGCCAAGACCGGTCAGGACCCCGCGGGAGCGGTGGGATCCCAGTTCTTCGTCGTGACCGGCGCCAAAGGCCCGGCCGGGCTCACCCCGGACTACTCGGTGTTCGGCCAGATCACGAAGGGCCTCAACGTCGCGCAGAAGATCGAGAGCTTCTCCCCCTCGTCGGGTGACGGGGCGCTGACCAGCCCGGTGGTGATCACCAAGGTCGCCGTCGTGTCGGTGCCGGGGACCGCGACGCCGTCGAGCACCTAGCTCTCGAGGTCGGGCACCAGCGAGCCGGTCTCGTACCGCGTTGACTCGCGGCCTCGGTACACCGTGACGTGGCCGGCACCCACGACGCGCCACACCCCGTTTGGGTCCCGCACCAGGGCGGTCTGCTCGTCGATGCCCACCAGCCGCGCCCCGGACGGGAGCAGGTCGATGGAGCGTTCCCGCAGATGCTCGGCGGTGGTCCCGTGGTACGGGAACACCGCGAGGCCAGAGATGATCCCCAACCCGACGGTGTAGGCACCACCGCGAGGATCGACCATCGGGTCACACACCAAGGTGGCGCCAGCCCCGGACGCCGCGAGCACCCCACCGGCGTGGTACGCCGCGAGCATCGCCTCGAACAGCGCCGAGTCCTTCAGCACCGAACGCAGGTGCAGCGGCGACCCGTCCGAGAGGTACACGAAGCGCGCTTTTCGCACCGTGGCCGCGATCTTGTCGTCCTCAGCCTCGGCCCGGTGCAGGACCATCAACGGTCGGGCCTTGGCGTCGAGGTCACGGAAGTACACCGACGCCCGCTCCGCGACCCGCTCGGGGTGCTCGAACGCCGCCGCCGAGGGCAGCACGACGACTTCGCGGCCGCCTGAGGCCGCCAGCAGGTCGGCGTCGAAGGCCCGGCATCCGTCGGTCCACTCACCGCCGCCGACGAGGGCGAGCGTCCCTGCGCCCCGCGTGGCCGGCATCGGCCGGACAATAGACGTCTCGGTTGGGTTCGGACCGGGCCGCGCCCCATACTGGGCTCATGGCGTCGGTCACCGTGCGTCGGGGCGATCTCTACGAGGTGCTGGGCGTCTCGCCCGACGCGTCGACCGACGAGATCGCGGCCGCGTTCCGGGCTCACGCCAAGGCGCTGCACCCCGACCGCAACCCCGGCGACGCGGGCGCCGCGGAGCAGTTCAAGGACCTCACCCTCGCGTACCAGACCCTGATCCGGCCTCGCAGCCGCGCCGCGTACGACCGCCGGCATCACCACCCGCCCGTGGACGATCATGGAGATCTGCGGCGGGCAGAC
>DAIPLE010000200.1:0-4190 GCA_036769425.1 Actinomycetota bacterium | reverse complement strand
GTACCCGCCCCGACCCGCGGAACCGCCGACCGGCCGGCGCCGACGACACCGCCACCGGCGTCTCGCCCCAGCGCCGCGCCGCGACCGACGCCCGGCGGACCGGTCGCACCCCGGGCCCGCCAACAGCGGCGACGCAAGCGCCGCTGAACCCCGGGTCGACCCGAGGCGCGCCACCCCCTGGCTGAGCGCCAGCGGAGCGACGAGACGGCTCTACCATGACCAGGGACATGAGTTCGCTCGAGGTCCGACCCGACCGCCGGTCGGGCCTGCCGCGCCCCTGGCGGCGACATCAGGTCGACGCCGAGCTCGTACCGCTCCTCGCCGAGTACCAGGCCCGCCACCGGCGGGCCGACACCGCCCTCATTGAACGGGCCTTCGACGTCGCCCGCGAGGCGCACGCCGACCAGGTCCGCCGCTCCGGGGAGCCGTACCTGGCCCACCCGCTCGGCGTCGCAATGGTTCTGGCCCAGCTCGGACTGGACGAGGTCACCATCGCCGGCGCGCTGCTCCACGATGCCGTCGAGGACACCATCGTCACCGTCGCCGACATCGAAGCCACGTTCGGCCCTGAGCTGGCCGCGATCGTCGACGGGGTCACCAAGCTCGACCGGCTCCAGTTCGACTCGAAGGAAGAACAGCAGGCCGCGACGATGCGCAAGATGCTCGTCGCGATGGCGAGCGACATCCGAGTGCTCCTCATCAAGCTCGCGGATCGTCTCCACAACATGCGCACCATCTCGTCGCTCCCCGAGACGAAGCAGCGGCGCATCGCGCGCGAGACCCTCGACATCTACGCCCCGCTCGCGCACCGGCTCGGAATCCAGGACCTCAAATGGCAGCTCGAGGACCTCGCCTTCGAGGTCCTGCACCCGAAGCGCTACGCCGAGATCGAGCAGATGGTCGCGACCCGCGCCCCCGCACGCGACGAAAAGCTCCAACACGTCCTCGCCGAGCTACGGGCCCGCCTCGCGGATCTCAACATCGAGGCCCAGGTCCAAGGTCGCCCGAAGCACTACTGGTCGATCTACGAGAAGATGGTCGTCAAGGGCAAGGAGTTCGACGACGTCCAAGACCTCGTCGGTGTGCGCGTCATCGTCGATTCGGTGAAGGACTGCTACGGCGCCCTCGGTTCCATCCACGCGCTGTGGGCACCGGTCCAAGGCCGGTTCAAGGACTACATCGCCATGCCCAAGTTCAACCTCTACCAGTCGCTGCACACCACCGTCGTTGGCCCCGACGGGCGACCGGTCGAGGTCCAGATCCGAACCAAGGAGATGCACCGCCGCGCCGAGTTCGGCATCGCCGCCCACTGGGGCTACAAGGAACGCTCACCGGCCGAGGACCTGGCGTGGCTCCAACGCATGGTCGACTGGCAACAGGACACCAACGACCCGACCGAGTTCATGGAGACCCTCAAGGTCGATCTCCACTACGACGAGGTGTTCGTCTTCACACCCAAAGGCAAGGTCGTCACCCTCCCGACGGGCGCGAACCCCATCGACTTCGCCTACGCCATCCACACCGAGGTCGGGCACCGCTGCATCGGCGCCCGCGTCAACGGCCGGCTCGTCCCCCTCGACTCGACGCTCAGCTCCGGGGACACCGTGGAGATCTTCACCAGCAAGGTCGAAGGCGCCGGGCCGAGCCTCGACTGGATGCAGTTCGTCCACACCCCCCGCGCCCGCAGCAAGATCCGCCAATGGTTCTCGCGCGAACGTCGCGTCGACGCCATGGACACCGGCCGCGAAGAGCTCCTCAAGGCCCTGCGTAAAGAAGGGCTCCCCACCCAGAAGCTCAACCAGTCGGCGTCGCTGAAGCAGGTCGCCGCCGCCCTGCACTACACCGACCTCGACACGCTCCACGCCGCCATCGGCGAGGGTCACGTCTCGGCCCGCGCCGTCGCCCAACGCGTGCAGCGCGAGCTACGCGGAGGAGAAGAGCAACTCCCGGTCACGGCCAACCGGCCACCAGCTACCCCCCGCCCGCAACGGACCCGCACCGTCGGCGTCCACGTCGAAGGCCTCGACGACGTGATGGTTCGGCTCTCGCGCTGCTGCACCCCCGTCCCCGGCGACGAGATCATGGGTTTCGTGACCCGCGGTCGGGGCGTCTCGGTCCATCGCGCCGACTGCGCCAACGCCGCCGGCCTCTCCACCCAAACCCAACGCGTCATCGACGTCGAATGGGACCACGACGAGACCGACACCTTCGTCGTCTCGGTCGAGATCGAAGCTCTCGACCGCTCGCGACTCCTCCGCGACGTCGCCGAAGTCCTCGCCGAGCACCACGTCAACATCTTGAACAGCACCTCCAAGACCTCGAGTGACCGCGTCGCACGCTTCCGGTTCGACTTCGAGCTCGCCGACCCCAGCCACCTCGACTCCATCCTGCAAGCGATCGCCCGGGTCGACTCGGTCTACGAGGCCTACCGCTTGCTCCCGGGACACGCACGGAACTAACCCCAGGACGCGCAACAGCCCCTCGGTAGCATCATCCGATGGCCGAAGCCGAATACCGCGCGCCGGTCGGAACCCACGATGTCCTGCCACCCGAATCGTCACGCTGGAACGCACTCGTCACCGCGTTCGCGACCAGAGCCGCCCGGTTCGGCTACGGCCTCGTCATCACCCCCGTCATGGAGCACGTCGAGGTGTTCCAACGCGTCGGCGCCGCGACCGAGGTGGTCCGAAAGGAGATGTACGAGCTCACCGACCGCGGTGACCGCCGCCTAGCCCTGCGACCCGAAGGCACTGCCCCCGTGGTGCGGGCCTACGTCCAGCACCACCCCACACCCCCGTGGAAGGTCTGGTACCTCGCACCGCACTTCCGCTACGAGCGGCCCCAGAAGGGCCGGTACCGCCAACACTGGCAGGTCGGCGCCGAGGTCCTCGGCATCGACGACCCCGACGTCGACGTCGAGATCATCGCCCTCGCCCACGGCTTCTACCAAGACCTCGGCTTGCACCAAGTCTCGCTCCTCCTCAACTCGATGGGCACCCCCGAGGACCGCGCCACCTTCATCCGCGTCCTTCGTGACCACCTCCTCGAACACGGCCGCGATCTCGGCCCCGAGTTCCTCACCCGAGCCGAGACGCATCCCCTCCGCCTCCTCGACAGCAAGACCGAAGCCTGGCAAGACGTCATCGAACGCGCCCCCCAGCTCACCGAGCATCTCAGCGACGCGTCGCTTCACCACTTCGAACGCGTCCAGCACGGCCTCGACTCCCTCGGGATCCGCTACGAGCTCAGCCCCCGCCTGGTGCGCGGCTTCGACTACTACACCGCGACCACCTTCGAGTTCACCAGCGACGCGCTCGACGCGGCCCAGAACGCCATCGGTGGTGGTGGCCGCTACGACCAGCTCGCCGAGGAGATGGGCGGCCCCCCGACACCGGGCATCGGGTTCGGTATCGGCATCGAACGGGTCCTCATCGCCTGCGACGCCGAACACGTCCTCCCCGCCGCGCCCCGCGCCCTCGACGCGTTCGTCATCGACGCGCTCGGCGAGCACGACGCCACCCAAGACGCCACCATCCTCGTCGCCGAGCTCCGCGAAGCCGGTCTCGGCGCCGACCGCGCGTACGGTGGCCGCTCCGTGAAAGCCCAGTGGAAGCTCGCCGACCGGTCCGGCGCCCGGTTCGGCGTCATGCTCGCCCCGAAGGAAGCCGAGCGCGGCGCCGTCGCGGCCAAGGACCTCCACACCGGCGACCAGCTCGAGGTCCCCCGCGAGCAGATCGCCGGATGGCTCCGCACCCGCAGCGAGCCGACCGCGGACCCGACCCCGTGACCGCCACCTCCATGCGCACCCACCGGGCCGGGGACCTCGGCCCCGAACACCGGGGCGTCGACGTCGCGTTGTGCGGCTGGGTCGCCAGCCGACGCGACCACGGCGGGGTCATCTTCCTCGACCTGCGTGACGTCGCCGGGATGATCCAGGTCGTCGTCGACCCGACCGCGGTCGACGGTTTCGCGCCCCACGACATCCGCAACGAGTACGTGCTGCGCATCGAGGGGACCGTCCGGGACCGGCCCGAAGGCACCATCAACCCCGACCTCGCCACCGGCACGATCGAAGTCGCGGCGACACGCGTCGAGCTGCTCAACCGCGCCGAGCCACCACCCATCGCCATCGACGATCGGGTCGAGTCCGACGAGGTCAAACGCCTCCGCTACCGGTACCTCGACCTGCG
>DAIPLE010000199.1:0-4212 GCA_036769425.1 Actinomycetota bacterium | reverse complement strand
TCAGCGCTTCTTGCCCTCGCGCAGCATCTCGAGCGCCTTCGCGACCCGCGCCGCTCGGGTCTCCGGCTTCTTCGCCTCGTCGATCCAGACCGTGTACGCGCGCTGGTGGCTGTACGAGAGCCCGTCGAAGAACTCCTCCGCCTCACCGTCGAGGACCGCGGCGAGGTCCGACGGTACGTCGACCGTCCGCGGGGCGTCGTCCAGCTCGAGATCGACCTCGACCTCGTCGCCCCCGGACACCCCGGCAGCTGCCCGGTTCTCGGCGCTGAGCGCGATCATGAACGCCCCCCGGTACCGGGTGACGCTGCTGCGGTAGCTGTGGTTGCCGATCGTGACGACGACCGGGTACCGCCTGCCGGGGCCGATCTGCGCCGTCACCTCGGCCGGCACGAGGATTCCGGTCGCGTTCCCGCCGCTCTGCTCGATCCGCGTGACGAATCTCATCCGACGATTATGCGGCACGACGACGCCCGGGGGCCTGTCCCGCGCGTGGCCCTGGGTGCCGACCCGCCGGACTTGCGAAGATGAGCCCATGACCGACGCGCGCCTGCTCTGCTGCGGGCTCACCACCTGGGACATCGTGCAGGTGGTCGATCGGCTGCCCGCGCCGGACGAGAAGGTGCAGGCGCTCGAGCTGCGTTCCGGCGTCGGCGGCCCGGCTGCGAACGCCGCGCGCACCGCGGCCGCACTGGGCATCCCGACGGTGCTCGTCACGGCACTGGGCAGCGGCGCCGTCGCGGAGCTCGCCCGGGCGGACCTGATGGCGGCGGGTGTCGAGGTGGTGGACCTCGCCGCCGGCCTCGAGGCGAGCCCGGCCATCTCCACCGTTCTGGTCACCCGGGGCACCGGGCAGCGCGCGGTCGTCTCGACCAACGCCGTCGCCGCACCCGAGCTGAGCCAACCACCCGAACGCCTCCTCGCCGGCGCGACGGCCGTCCTCTTCGACGGCCACCACCTCGACCTGGCGATCCGGCTCGCGCACGACGCGCAGGAGGTCGGCGTCCCGACGATCCTCGACGGCGGCAGCTGGAAGGTCGGTGAGGAAGCGCTCCTCGACGCGATCCAGCTGGCGGTCGTCTCGGCCGACTTCGTGCTGCCGGCCTTCCTCGGCGGGCGGGGGATCGACACGCCCGACGATTCGCTGCGCCGGATCGCCGCCCGCGGCCCGTCCTTCGTCGCCCGGACCGCCGGAGCCGGCCCGGTGTACTACCTGCACGGCTCGGCGGCGCACGGCCAACCGGCTCTCCTCGGGAGGATCCCGGTCAGCGCGCCACCCGGGCTGATCGTGGACACCCTCGGCGCCGGCGACGTGCTGCACGGCGCGTTCGCCGCGGCCATCGCCGTCGGGCGGTCGCCGGCGAACGCACTCGGGTACGCGATGGAGCTCGCGACGGCGTCGGTGAGCCATCCGGGTGCTCTCGGTTGGACGACCGACGCGGCGCTGCTCGCGCGGGTTAGCCTGCGTCCATGAGCGAGTCGCCCGCGGGTCTGCCCGAGCCCGCGCCGGGCGTCCCGGCTTCGACTCCCCCCGCGCTCGCGATGCGCGGCCTGTACAAGCGCTTCGGCGCGACGATCGCCGTCGCCGGGCTCGACCTGGACATCCCGTCTGGCTCGTTCTACGGCATCGTCGGACCGAACGGCGCCGGCAAGACCACCACGCTCTCGATGGCGACCGGCCTGCTGACTCCCGACCACGGCACGGTCTACGTGCACGGGGTGGACCTGTGGGCGGACCCGCGCCGGGCCAAGCCGATGCTCGGCATCCTGCCCGACGGGCTCCGGCTGTTCGACCGGCTCACCGGCGCCGAGCTGATCAGCTACGCGGGCCTGCTGCGCGGGATGGACCCCGACGTCGTCCGCGGCCGTCGCGACGACCTGATCGCCGCCCTGGACCTCGGCCTGGCCGGCGGGACGCTCGTGGCGGACTACTCCGCGGGCATGACGAAGAAGATCACCCTGGCGTGCGCGCTCGTGCACGCGCCGAGTGTGCTCGTCCTCGACGAGCCGTTCGAGGCGGTCGACCCGATCTCCGCACAAGCGATCCGCCGGATCCTCAACACCTTCGTCGAGGTCGGTGGCACGGTCGTCATGTCGAGCCACGTGATGTCGCTCGTCGAGCAGGTGTGTGACCGGGTCGCCGTCGTCGCCGCCGGCCGGGTGATTGCCGCGGGAACGCTCGACGAGGTGCGTAGCGGCATGGGCCTCGAGCGCCGGTTCGTCGACCTGCTCGGGGTCGAGGACATCGATCAGGACCTGTCGTGGTTGCGACCCTCGTCCGACTGAAGCTCCGGATCCTCGGGCACCAGCTTCGCCGGGAGCCCTGGCGGGCGGTCATGCTCGGCCTGGGCGCCTTCTGGGGCCTGACGATGCTGCCGAGCCTGACCGTCGGGATGGTCTGGCTCCAGAGCCAGTCCACCGTGGTCCGTCATGATTTGCTGACCATCGGCGGCTCGCTCGTGCTGCTCGGCTGGGCGCTCGTCCCGGTCCTGGTCTTCGGCTCCGACGACTCGCTCGAGCCGACCAGGTTCGCGACCCTCGGTGTGCCGGTCGAGCGGCTGATGCCGGGGTTGCTCGTCGCGGGCCTGGTCAGCATCCCGGCTGTCTTCACCACTCTGGTCGGCCTCGGCCCGACCATCGCCTGGTGGGACGCCGGTCCAGGGGTGCGGGTTCTCGTCGTCGTCTGCGCGGTCCTGACCACGCTCACCGCCTTGCTCCTCGCGCGCCTCGCGACGACGGGAGGGGCTCGACTGCTCGGCTCACGCCGGGCCCGTGAGGCGACCGCGGTGACCGGGGCCCTGACCCTGGCGTTCATCGTGCCGAGCTTGTTCGCGGTGGGACACCTCGGCCTCGAGGCCGCTCTCGAGCGCGTGCCGACCGTCTCGGAGGTGCTCTCCTGGACCCCGTTCGGTGCAGTCTGGGCCGCACCTGCCTTCGCCGCCGACGGCGACTGGGTCGCCGCGATGCTGCACCTCGCCGTCGCCGTAACCGGCGTGTTGCTCGGGTACTGGTGGTGGTCCCGGATGGTGGCCCGCTCGATGGTCAGCCCGCCGCTGCGCGGCGGGGAGGGCCGCCGACGTACGGATCGGATGCTCGCCGGAACCCGTGCGCGGCGCCACTCGCCGCGCGTCGCGGCTGGCCTCGCCATCACGGCCCGCAGCAGCCGCTACTGGCTGGCCGACCCGCGCTATCTGACCGCCCTCATCGGTGCGATCGCCCTGCCGCTCCTCATCGCGGTGATGTTGGCCACGGTCGTGGCCGCACCGGAGTCCGTCGCGCTGTCGGTGCCGCTGCTGATCGGGGGGACGGTGGGCTGGGGTCGGCACAACGACGTGGCGTTCGACGGGTCCGCGTTCTGGATGCACCTCGCTGCCGGGGCGTCCGGCATCGCCGATCGTGCCGGGAGGGCGATCGCAGTGCTGCTCTGGGGCGTCCCGGCCGTGGCCGCCGGCAGCGTCGCCGGAGCGTGGATCGCGCATCGTTGGGACCTGCTCCCCGCGGCGCTCGGGACCGGCCTCGGGCTGCTGGCCGCCGGTCTGGCCGTCTCCGCGGTGTCGAGCGTGGCGATGCCGTACCGGGTCGCCGCCGCGGGCGCGAGCCCGTTCGCGACCGAGATGGGGACCGCGGGCGCGAGCATCCTCGCCCAGCTGTTGACCTCGGTGATCACCGGGCTGCTGAGTCTGCCGGTCCTGGTGGGATTCGGGCTCGCGCTGTGGTGGCGTCCGTCCGTCGGTTGGGTCGTACTGGCCGTCGGCGTCATCGGCGGCGCCCTGGTGCTGTGGCGCGGAGTGGTGATCGGCGGCCGGGTTTACGAACGACGCGAGGCGCTCGTGCTGGCGCGATTGACCTGACGGAGGGTACGGGCGCCCGGCGGGCAGATATTCGAGCGAGATCTGCCGCAGATTTCCTGCCGAAAGGGTTCCGGAGGTACCCCGGGGTCATCGTAGAATTCCGGCATGAGCGAGCCGTTCGAACCCCAGCCCGGTCCAGACGACCCGCACGGAGAGCCCGAAACCCGTTCCAGCACCAGCGTGCTGGAGCGCGAAGAGGTCGCCGAAGAGGTCGAGCCCGGCGACCACGAGCGTTTTGCGCACTACGTGCGCAAGGAGAAGATCCTCTCCTCCGCGCTGTCCGGCCAGCCCGTGATCGCCCTCTGCGGAAAGGTCTGGGTGCCCGGTCGCGACCCGAACAAGTTCCCGGTCTGCCCCGTGTGCA
>DAIPLE010000198.1:0-4223 GCA_036769425.1 Actinomycetota bacterium | reverse complement strand
GCCAGGAAGGTGGCGAACACCGCGTGCATCGCCGCGAGCGGGTCGCACGCCCCCCGGGGGAGGAGGGGAGGCCCGTCGGGACGGCCGGTCACCCAAGCCATCCCGGTGATGGCCTCCATCGTCTGGGCGAATCCGGTGCGATCACGCCACGGGCCGTCGAGGCCGTACGCGGGGAGCCGCACCATCGTCAGCGCCGGGTTGAGGTCGTGGACCGCGTCCCAGCCGAGCCCGAACTGTTCCATGACGCGCGGGGTGAAGTTCTCGAGGAGCACGTCGGCGGTCTCGAGGAGTCGCCGCAGCAAGTCGACGCCGGCGTCCTGGGTGAGGTCGAGCGTCACGGCCCGCTTGGTGTTGTTCGCGCCGTGGAACAGCGGTCCCCACTCGAACCACTGCGGATCCGGCGGCCGGCGGGTGCTGGTGTAGCGCATCAGGTCGGGTCGCGACACCGATTCGATCTTGATGACGTCAGCGCCGAGGCATGCCAGCGCGTGCGTGGCCGCTGGGCCGGCCCACCAGGCGGTGCAGTCGATGATGCGCACGCCGTCCAACGGCAGCGACGGCTCGGCGTTCGCGTCTCGATCAGATCCGCGGCTCTGCGCTGACGGTGACCAGTCGATGGTCCCGTCGTGCTCGCCGAGCTGCGGCGCAGGTTGGAAGGGACGGGGCTCGACGCCCGAGATCCGGTACGGGATGCGGGGCTGCACGAACCGACCCGTCGGACTCTCGACGAAGACCTTCCGTTCCACGAAGTGGTCGAAGCCCGGGACGGTTGCGCCGTTGCCGACCGGTCCGCTCGGAATGCGCAGCAGCGCCGCCTCCTCCAGGAGCTCCGCGGTGGTGTGACGCGTCGTGTAGTCGGATGTCATCTCGATCATCTCGTGGCGCCGCTTGAACCGACCGAGGTGCATTGCGAGCTCATGATCCTCGAGCTTGTCGGACCGGCCGATGAGGACGAGGAAGTCCGAGAACTGCTGCGCGCTGTTGGTCGTGAACGCGACGTACCCGTCGGCGGTCGGCTCGATGGACGGGATCTCGATCATCCGGGTCGGTCGCCGCAGCGCCGGCCAGCCGAGGAACTCGGCGAACACCGACGTGTAGGTGTTCATGGTCAGGGCCATGCAGTCGAGGATCGCAACGTCGACGTGCTCGCCCTGTCCGGACCGGTCCGCCGAGCGCAGCGCGGCGAGCACCGCGACCGCGGCGTAGGTCCCTGCCATCCATTCGCCGATGCGCCCACCGGCCGCCAACGGCGGCCCCTCGGGGAGGCCCCGGCCGGCGGTCGATCCGCACCAGCCCTGGAGGGTGAACTCGGTCGCGGCCCATTCGGTCCACGGGCCGTCGAGCCCGAACGGGCTGATCGACGCCGCGACGAGCGCGGGGTGCTCCTCGCGGAGCGCTGGGATGTCGAGCCCGAACCCGCCGGTGTCGACGAGGACGTCGGCGGTTGCGCACAGCTCACCGACGGTGGCGTCGCCGGGCGCCGCGACGACCGATCGCTTCGAGGTGTGGAGGAACTCGAAGAGCGCCCCCGAGCCCCACGAGCGCAGAGGGTCACCGTCCGGAGGTTCGACCTTGACGACGTCAGCGCCGGCGTCGGCGAGCAGCTTCGTGCAGTACGGGCCGGCGATCTCGGTCGAGCAGTCGACGACCCGGATACCTTCGAGCAACGCGCGCGGGCTCCCCGTTCAAGCGTGTGGGGCTGCATGCTCGCGCACGGCTCCCTCGCCCCGCCACGGCGCCGGCCATAGGCTCCGGCGGATGGAGCCGTTGCGCATCGGGACGCTGGGAGCCGCTCGGATCACGCCCATGGCGTTGATCCGACCCGCCCGGCGTGTGCCGGAAGTCGAGGTGGTGGCCGTCGCGGCCCGCGATCGAGAGCGGGCGGAACGGTTCGCGCGCAAGCACAAGATCCCGACGGTGCACGGCTCCTACGACGACCTGATCGCCGATCCGACGGTCGACGCCATCTACAACCCGCTCCCGAACGGGCTGCACGGGCGCTGGACCCTCGCCGCGCTCAAAGCCGGCAAGCCGGTGCTGTGCGAGAAGCCGTTCACGGCGAACGCGGACGAGGCCGAACAGGTCGCATCGGCGGCGCGCGACGCCGGCATCGTGGTGATGGAGGCGTTCCACTACCGGTATCACCCCCTCGTCGATCGGGTGCTCGAGATCATCCGGGGCGAGCTTGGGCCTTTGCGTCGGGTCGAGACCCGGATGTGCATCCCGCTGCCGTCCCGGAAGGACATCCGCTACCAGCTCGACCTCGCCGGTGGCGCGGTGATGGACACGGGCTGTTACGCCATCCATCAGGCCCGCACGCTGGCCGGCGCGGAACCCGAGGTGGTGTCGGCGCAGGCCAAGTGCGTCTCGCCCGGTGTCGACCGCTGGCTCAAAGCTGACCTGCGGTTCCCGGACGACTGCACCGGCTCGTTCGAGTGCGCGCTGTGGTCGAGGAAGCTGCTCAGCCTCGGTGCCCGAGTGGAGGGCGAGCACGGGACGCTCACCGTGCTGAACCTGACCGGCCCCCAGTACTTCCACCGGGTCGTGGTCCGAACCCATGACCCGGCCACGGGTGTCGAGCGGAAGCGACGCGAGCGCGTCAAGGGTGAACACACCTACTGGTACCAGCTGAACGCGTTCGTCGCGGCGGTGCGCGACGGTGCGCCGTACCCCACGACGCCGGCCGACGCGGTGGCGAACATGCAGGTCATCGACGCCGCCTATCGGGCCGCCGGGCTGGAACCCCGCCAGCCGTCGTGACCGCCTCGGACCAGCCCGCCGAGTACCCGCCGATCCCCGCGGCGACGGTCGTGCTCGTCCGCGACGGACCGGACGGGATCGAGAACTTGATGCTGCATAAGAACTCGAAGCTGGCGTTCGGGGGCATGTGGGTGTTCCCGGGCGGTCGAGTCGACCCCGGCGACCGGGCCGGTGCCGCCGACGACGGCGACGCGGCGCGGCGGGCCGCGGTGCGCGAAGCCGGCGAAGAGGCCGGCCTCGAAGTCGACCCGGCATCGATGGTGTGGTTCTCGCACTGGCTTCCTCCCTCGATCGCGCCCAAACGGTTCGCGACCTGGTTCTTCATCGCTCCCGCCCCGTCGGGAGACGTCACCATCGACGGCGGCGAGATCCACGACTCGGCGTGGATGCGTCCGCGTGACGCGCTCGCACGACGGGACGTGCTCGAGATCGAGCTCGCGCCGCCGACGTGGATGACGCTGCACCACCTAGCCCAGTTCGACACCGTCACCGCGCTGCTCGCCGACGCGCGCCAGCGGACACCGGTGTTCTACGAGACCCGAGTGGCGAAAGGCCCCGACGGTCTCACCGCCATGTGGCGCGGTGACGCGGGATACGAATCCGGTGACCCCGCGACACCGGGGCTCCGTCACCGCCTCCGCATCGACGCGGGACCCTGGCGGCTCGAGCGGACGGTCTGAGCGACCCCGACCGGTCCGGCCCCCAGCGAAGGCCGTGGCGACCCGCGTACGCTCAGCGCCTCATGCGACCCCGACGGGCCCTGAGCCTCCTGGTCTTGGTAGCCGTCACGGCGGTGGCGCTCTCGGCCGTGCCCGCCGGCGCGGCGGCCGGTGGTGGCTCGGGGCGGGCCGCGTACGCCGGCCCGGGTCCGTATCCGGTCGGGCTCACCACCCTCCAGCTCCCTGACCGGGCGGTCTCGGTCTTCTATCCGGCGAAGCGGGGTTCCGAGCGAGGCAAGCCGCAGGCGAGCTACGACCAACGCGAGCCGTACCCGCCGGACCTGCAGGGACTGGTGCCGGCCCAGTACGACACCCGTATCACCTTCGCGGCGTTCACCGGGCTGCCCGGCAGCACCACCGGTGGTCCGTTCCCGGTCGTCCTCTTCAGCCACGGTGCCGGCAGCTTCCGGCTCGACAACGCCTCCCTCAACGCCGGCATCGCGTCCTGGGGCTTCGTCGTCGTCGCCCCCGAGTTCCCCGAGCGGGACCGGGCCGAGGTCACCCGGGCCAGCCTCAACGGCGGCAACGCCAGCTCGCCGTCGAGCCTCGGGCTCGAGGCGCAACAGCTCCAAGGCGACGCCGAGGCGATGCTGGCGGCACTCCATCTCGTCGAGACCGCCGGCCGTGACCGCCACTCAGCCCTCTACCGCCTCGTCGACGGGAAACGGGTGGCCGCGACCGGCCACTCGGCCGGAGGCGGCTCGGCGTTCACCCTCCTGCCCAACTCGTCGGTCAAAGCCGCGA
>DAIPLE010000197.1:0-4224 GCA_036769425.1 Actinomycetota bacterium | reverse complement strand
CCCCTAGCCCACCCGACCGAGCTCGATACCGGTTCTCAGACCCCCGGGCCGGGACGTTCGATCCAGGACCCGCCCACGATGAAAGGCCTAGGCTTCACCCATGCGCAGAGCAAAGATCGTATGCACCATCGGTCCCGCGACCGAGTCCGTCGAGCAGATCCAGGCGCTCGTCGACGCCGGGATGGACGTCGCCCGGCTGAACCGCAGCCACGGTGACACCGAGGTCCACCAGCGCGTCTACGACAACGTCCGCGCCGCGTCGCAGGCGTCCGGCCGCTCGGTCGCCGTTCTCGTCGACCTGCAGGGCCCGAAGATCCGCCTCGGCCGCTTCGTCGAGGGCAAGCACGAGCTGGCTGTCGGCGACACCTTCACCATCACGACCGAGGACGTCCCCGGCACCAAGGAGCTCGTCTCCACGACCCACAAGGGTCTCCCGAACGACGCCCGCGTCGGCGACCCGATCCTCATCGACGACGGCCGCATCCTCGTGCGGGTCACCGCGGTCGACGGCCCCCGCGTCGTCACGCGCGTCGAGGTCGGCGGCCCGGTCTCGAACAACAAGGGTCTGAACCTGCCGGGTGTCGCCGTGTCGGTCCCCGCGATGAGCGACAAGGACGAGGCAGACCTCCGCTGGGCGGTCCGCGTCGGCGCCGACATCATCGCGCTGTCGTTCGTCCGCTCTGCGGCCGACTACGACGACGTCCGCCGCATCATGGAGGAAGAGGGCCGGGTCCTCCCGGTGATCGCCAAGATCGAGAAGCCGCAGGCTGTCGAGAACCTCGCCGAGATCGTCGCCGCGTTCGACGGCATCATGGTCGCGCGTGGAGACCTCGGGGTCGAGCTTCCGCTCGAGCAGGTGCCGCTCGTGCAGAAGCGTGCGGTCGAGCTGGCCCGTCGCAACGCCAAGCCGGTCATCGTCGCGACGCAGGTGCTCGAGTCGATGATCACGAACCCGCGTCCGACGCGGGCCGAGACGTCGGACTGCGCGAACGCCGTTCTCGACGGTGCGGACGCGGTCATGCTCTCGGGCGAGACGAGCGTCGGCGAGTACCCGATCGAGTGCGTCCGCACGATGGCCCGGATCCTCGAGGTGACCGAGGAGCTCGGACGTGAGCGGATGGCGCCGCTCGGCTCCACGCCGCACACGCGTGGCGGGGCGATCACTCGCGCCGCTGCCGAGATCGGCGAGACCCTCGGGGTGAAGTACCTCGTGACGTTCACGCAGTCCGGTGACTCCGCACGGCGGATGTCGCGGCTGCGCTCGGCCATCCCGCTGCTGGCCTTCACGCCCCTCACGGCGGTGCGCAGCGTGCTGTCCCTGACCTGGGGCGTCCAGACGTACCAGACCCCCACGATCACCAGCACCGACGAGATGGTCAAGCAGGTCGACCAGACCCTCCGTGCGAACGGTCTGGCGGAGGTCGGCGACTACGTCGTGGTCGTCGCCGGCGCACCGGTCGGCGTCGTCGGGTCCACCAACTCGATCGTCGTGCACAAGATCGGCGACGAGTAGGACTCCACCGGCCGCGTCGCCTGACGCGTCCTGACCGACGGGCCCCGGGGATTCCCCGGGGCCCGTCGGCGTTGTCACGTGGTGGGGACGGCCCGCCGTGGGGGCCCGTCGTACTGGCTCAGGGGCCGGATGAGGGCGTTCGCGGCGCGCTGCTCCATGACGTGAGCCGTCCAGCCCACGACCCGGCTGGCGGCGAACAGCGGCGTGAACGTCTGGGTGTCGAACCCCATCAGGTGGTACGCCGGGCCGGTGGGGTAGTCGAGGTTCGGTTCGATCCCGGTGTGCGCGCGCATCGCCGCCTCGAGCGTGTCGGCGAGCTCGGCGAGATCCTGGCGACCGAAGTGCGCGACCAGGCCGTCGAGCGCCGCCTTCATCGTCGGTACCCGTGAGTCGCCGTGGCGGTAGACGCGGTGCCCGAACCCCATGACCTTGGCCTTGCGCGCCAGGGTGTCGGTGAGCCACGACTCGACGCGGTCGGGTGTGCCGATCTCGAGGAGCGTGGCGAGCACCGCCTCGTTCGCCCCGCCGTGGAGCGGACCCTTGAGCGCACCGATCGCGCCGGTGACGGCGGAGTAGAGGTCCGAGAGGGTCGACGCGATGACGCGGGCGGTGAACGTGGACGCGTTGAACGAGTGCTCGGCGTACAGGGTCATCGAGATCTCGAACGCACGCACGACCTCGGCGTCGGGCACGGCCCCGAAGGTCATGTTCAGGAAGTTCTCGGCATAGCCGAGGTCATCGCGCGGTGCCACGAGCTCCTTGCCGTGCCGCCGACGCTGGTCGAACGAGATGATCGCGGGGATCTGGGCCAGCAGCCGGACCGACCGGGCGAGCTCGGCCTCGTGGGACAGGTCGCCCGAGGTCGCGTCGAACGCTCCCGTCACGCTGACGGCGGTGCGCAGGACGTCCATCGGGTGCGTCGAGCGCGGCAGGGCTCCGATCGCCGCGATCACCGGGTCGGGCAGCGCGCGCTCGGACCGTTCGGTGTGCTCGAACGCCTCGAGCTCGGCGTCGTCGGGCAGCTCGCCGTGCCACAGGAGGTACGCGACCTGCTCGAACCGGCACCGGGCTGCGAGGTCCGGGACGGGGTAGCCCCGGTACAGCAGCGTGCTGGTGGCCGTGTCGATCGACGAGATCGTGGTCGTGTCGACCACGACCCCGGCGAGTCCCTTGTGGATCGTCGGCCGGTCCTCGGCACTGTGGTCGGTGGTCATCAGCGGGGAGCCTCCATCGTCGTTGACGGGTGCGGTGCGGTGGGCGGTGCGTCCTGCGGCTCAGAGCTCGAAGTCGAACACCCCGGCGTCGAACTGTCCATAGCCCGCGTAGTCGACCAGGTCGTACAGCGCGGACCTGTGCTGCATCCGGTCGAGCAGCGACGACTGGGTGCCCTCCGCCAGGATCGCATCGAGACCGACCTCGGCGGCACCCATCGCGAGCCGCAGGAGCGTGACGGGGTAGATGACGATGTTGTAGCCGAGCTCGGCGAGCTGCGTGGCGGTGAGCAGCTCGCCCTTGCCGAACTCGGTCATGTTCGCGAGCAGCGGGACGTCGATCGCCGCGCGGAAGGCCTCGAGCTCGGCCGGGCCGAGGAGCGCCTCGGGGAAGACCGCGTCGGCACCTGCGTCGACGAGGGCCTTGGCGCGGTCGATCGCTGCGTCGAGCCCTCGGACGGCGCGTACGTCGGTGCGGGCCATCACGAGGAAGTCGGGGTCGCGTCGGCCCTCGACCGCCGCGCGGATCCGTTGGACCGCGGCCTGCTGGTCGACGACCTGCTTGCCGTCCAGGTGACCGCAGCGCTTGGGGTTGACCTGGTCCTCGATGTGGCAGCCGGCCACCCCGGCGTCCTCGAGCGCCTGGACGGTGCGCGCGACGTTCATGGGTTCGCCGAACCCGGTGTCGGCGTCGACGAGCGTCGGGAGGTCGGTCATGCGCGCGATCTGCCCGGCGCGTGCGGCGACCTCGGTCGCGGTCGTCAGGCCGATGTCGGGCAGGCCCAGGTCGGCTGAGACGACCGCGCCCGAGACGTACACGCCGTCGAACCCCTTGGCCTGGATCAGTCGCGCCGACAAGGGGTTGAACGCCCCGGGGACCCGGAGCAGCTCTCCGCTCGCGAGGCGAGCGCGCAGAGCCTGTCGCTTGGCCGACGCCGTGGTGGTGGCGTAGAGCATCAGAACAGTCCTTCCGGTCCGGAGAAGCGCGCGAGCAGGCCGGGCCGGGCCGTGACGGTCACGTCGAGCAGCTCGGCGGCCTCGAGGGATCCGAGGCGCTGGGCCACGTCGAGGAACCGGTCCACCTCGGCGTCCTCAAGCACGCCGGCAGCGAGCGTGCGGAGCTTGTGGACGTACTCGGGCCGAGCGAACGGGCGCGCGCCCAGGGGGTGGGCATCGGCCACGGCGATCTCCTCGACCAGCACTCTCCCGTCGTCGAGCGTGATCTCGAGCCGCCCGCCGAACGCCTTCTCGGCCGGGTCGTCGGCGTGGTAGCGCCGGGTCCACTCGGGGTCCTCGCGTGTCGTGATCTTGTGCCAGAGGGCCACCGTGTCGGGCCGGGCGGCGCGTGCGGGGGAGTAGGAGTCGAGGTGGTGCCAGCCGCCGTCCTGCAGCGCGACCGCGAGGATGTACGGGATCGAGTGGTCGAGCGTCTCGCGCGTGGCCGTGGGGTCGTACTTCTGCGGGTCGTAGGCGCCCGAGCCGATCACGACGTGCGTGTGG
>DAIPLE010000196.1:0-4231 GCA_036769425.1 Actinomycetota bacterium | reverse complement strand
CGCCATCGCCGGGCCCAGCTCGCTCGGGTGGAACCAGACGCGGTCGAGGGGATGTGGTGGGAGCCCCGCCTCGTGCTCGTCTTCTGGTTCCTCGACGGGCATGGATTCAACTGTACCGACGGGGTCTCGCGTTCGAGCCGCGGGCGGGGCCACACGCGGCCCCGGGGGCCGCGCCGCGCCACTTCACTAACATTGCTGACGTGCTGGCCCCGAACGACGCGTCGGACTGGATCGCGTTGACGTCCGACGCGCTCCCCGTCGACCGGGCCACGACGTGGGCGGCGACCGCCGCGAGCGGAGCCGTCGTCACGTTCTGCGGAATCGTTCGTGATCACTCCGAGGGACGCCTGGGAGTGACGGGCCTCTCCTATGAGGCGTACGAGGAAGAAGCGACCCGCCGCCTCGCGGCGGTGGCGGCCGAGACCCGCCGGCGCTGGCCGGTCGTCGAACGGCTGGTGCTCCTGCACCGCACCGGCGACCTGGGCCTCTCCGAGCCGTCGGTGGTCGTCGTGGCGTCCAGCCCCCACCGACCGGAGGCGTTCGAAGCCGCCCGGTTCGCCATTGACACCCTGAAGGAGACGGTCCCGATCTGGAAGCGCGAGCATTGGGCTGGCGGCTCGGACTGGGCGGAGCGCGGCCACCCGGTCCGCGATGCCCGCGAGCCGCACCCCGCGGCCTAGCCGAGTCCCATGTCCCGCGACCTCGCCATCGACCTCGGAACCGCGAACACGCTCGTCTACGCGCGCGGCCAGGGGATCATCCTCAACGAGCCGACGGTCATCGCGCTCAACAGCCGCACCCAAGACGTGCTGGCCATGGGCCACGAGGCGTGGCACATGATCGGCCGGACCCCGGGTCACATCGTCGCGGTCCGCCCCCTGCGCGGCGGCGCGATCACCGACTTCGAGATCACCCAACGCCTGATTCGCCTGATCTTCGCTCGGGCTGGCATCACGCGGCTGCAGCGGGCCCGGGTCCTGGTGTGCGTGCCGTCGGCGATCACCCACGTCGAGCAGCGCGCGGTGCTCGAAGCCACCCGGCGCGCTGGTGCCGCGCAGACCTACCTGATCGAGCAGCCGATGGCCGCCGCGATCGGCGCGTCGCTCCCCATCCACGAGCCGCTCGGCAACATGGTCATCGACATCGGCGGCGGGACCAGCGAGATGGCCGTCATCTCCATGGGCGGGATCGTCGCCCTCCAAGCCGTCCGCATCGGCGGGTTCGACATCGACGCGGCCATCTCGAACCATCTGCGCCGCGCCCACGGCGTCGCGGTAGGGGAGCGCACCGCCGAGGAGATCAAGATCGCGGTCGGAACCGCGTTTCGCTCCGACGACGAGTTCAAGGCCGAGGTCCGCGGCCGTGATCTCATGAGCGGCCTGCCCCGCACCGTCGTGCTCGAACCGGAGGAGCTGCGGGAGGCAATCGACGAGCCGGTCATGCGGATCATCGGCGCCGCCAAGCAGGCCCTCTCCGAGACACCGCCCGAGCTCGCCCAGGACCTCCTGGAGATGGGCATCCACCTCGTCGGCGGGGGCGGGATGCTGCGCAACTTCGATCTGCGCATCGAGCACGAGACCGGCGTCCCGGTCCGCCTGGCCGAGATGCCGCTCGAGACCGTCGTGCTCGGCGCCGGTCGATGCCTCGAATCCTTCGACCGGCTCAAAGAGATGTTCCTCGACCGTCCCCGGCCGTCGACCCAGCGGCGCCCGTACAGCTAGACCCGCCCCGGCCCGTCATCGGGGGGCGGTGACGTTCCGACCAGGTCCTCCGCGGCCTGTCGGACCTGCCAGTCACGATCCTGCAACGCCGCCGCGAGCGCGGCGTCGACCGCCGGGCCCCCGAACGGGGCCAGCGCCAGCACGGCGCGACGGCGCACGGCCGGGATGTCCCGACAGGCCTGCACGATGGCCGGGAGGCCCGACTCGTCGCCGCGAGCGCCGAGCGCGGCGACGGCCGCCTCTCGCGCCAACGCGTCGGGGTGTCCCCGCGCGAGCGTGCTGAGCGCCGCCGCGGCCACGTCGGAGTGGTCGGGGAGCTCACCGAGCGCCCACGCCGCCGCCTCCACCACCGTCACGTCGCCGTCGTCGAGCAGCGCGACGAGCGCCGTCGTCGGCGGCGACCCCGGTTGGCGGCGGGCGACGTCGGGGGCTAGCTCCGCGGCGCGGCGGCGCACCCCCGGATCGGGATCGGCGACCGCGTCGCGCCAGGCTCGAGTGACCCGCGCCGTGGTCGCACGCCGGACGAGCGCGCCGAGCGCCGCAGCGCGCACCCGCCCGTCGGGGTCGCTCGCGGCGGCGTCGCTGAGCGCGTCGGCGTCGTCCGGGGCGAGCGCGGGCTGCTGGCCGAGCGCCGCGATCGTCGCCGCCCGCCCCACCGGGTCCTCCGCGGGCCCGAACCGGATCGCCTTCCCGCGTGCCACGGGGTCCCGAGACGCCGTCGGGCCGGTGTCGGCCGGGCCGCTACCCGCCGGTGCCCGGCAGGAGCGACACCAGGAGCGTGACCGCGAACGCGATGAGGAGCGCGGCGCCGCCACCGACCACGAGGACCAGCAGCACCCAGCGGACGAGCGCGGAGCTGGTGCGCAGCATCGTGCGGGCCCGGAACGTCTCCGCCGCCTGGACCAGACGCTGATGGAGGTCCGGCGGGTGCCCGGTCGATTGGGAGGTGGGAATGGCAGGCTGGGGCTCGTCCACCTCCCCAGTATCGATCATCCGCGACAGGAATGGGGAAGCCGTGATCACCCCCCCCGACGTCTCGGTCGCCGACCGCGGCCCGACGCGGAGCCGCCGCCGTCGGATCCTCACCGTCGTCGGGTCGCTGCTCCTCGGCGTCCTCGCGACGGCCCTCGTCGCCGCGGCGTTCATCCGGGTCCCGTACGTGATCATCTCGCCCGGCGACGCCACCGCCCTCGACGCCCACGTCGTCACGATCTCCGGGCCGTCCACCTATCCCCACGGCCAACGGCTGCTGTTCCTCACCGTGCAGGTCACCAACCAGGACCCCAACCTCTACCGGTACCTGTTCGCCGAGCTCGACAGCACCGTCAGCGTCTCGAAGAAACAGGACGTCATCGGCTGCGCGTCCTACGCCGCGAACGCCCGGCTCAACGACCTGCTGATGCGCGACTCCCAAGACACCGCCAAGGAAGTCGCGTTGACCCGCCTCGGCTACCCGGTGACGCACCTCAGCGACCAGGTCGTCGTCGCTGACGTCGAATGCGGAGGCCCCTCCGACCATCACCTGCAACTCGGCGACCTCGTCACCGCCGTCGACGGTCACCCGGTCAGCCGCGCCGACGACGTCCGCCCCCTCGTCCTCGCCCATCGTCCCGGTGACCTGGTTCACGTCACGGTCCGGCGCGGCGGCGAGGACCTCACCATCGCGGTCCGAGCCGGGCACAGCGGTCGCTCCGCGTTCCTCGGGATCGTGACCCAGACGCTCGGATCGTGGCGGTTCCCGTTCGCGATCACGATCGACACCCAACGCGTCAGTGGTCCGTCGGCCGGACTGGCGTTCACCCTCGCCATCATCGGCGACCTCACCCCCGGCGACCTCACCGCCGGTCGTCGGATCGCGGTGACCGGCACCATCGAGCCCGACGGGAGCATCGGAGACGTCGGCGGTGTCGCGCAGAAGGCCGTCACCGCCGAACGAAACGGGGCTTCGGCGCTGATCGTCCCGGTCGACGAAGCCAGCGAGGCCCGTTCCCATGCCGGGCATGTCCGCGTCTTCGCGGTGCGCACCATCAACGACGCGCTCGCCGCGCTCCGCCGGCTCGGCGGAGCGCCGCTTCCCGCGTCAGCGCCGTCAACCGTGCCGGCCGGCCAATAGCATCAGGGGAATGGCGGACGACGACGCAGACCCCGCGCGCCCGGTTGACCCTCCTCCCGGTCCCGGCGTCGACGCCCCCGAACCCGCGCCCGACGAACACGCCGCCGCCATCCTGAGCGAGGCCGAGGCGGCCGCCGCCGCGAAGGGTCGGGCGATGGTCAACGAGGCCCGCGCCGTTCGCCAACGGATGCTCGACGACCTCGAACGGCGACGCCAGTCCCTTCTCGATGAGCTCCAACGCGTCCGTCGCACCCTCGACGAGCTCGCCGCCGACCTCGAGCAGCCCCTCGCCTCCGCCGCCGGACCCGAACCCGGCTCGCCGGGCCCGGCCGGCGCCGATCCAGCACCCGAAGCCGACGACGCGTTCGCCCGCCTCCGCCAAGCCCGCGAGGACGCC
>DAIPLE010000195.1:0-4245 GCA_036769425.1 Actinomycetota bacterium | reverse complement strand
CCCGAGGGGCATGTCGGTCTCGGTGGTGGCCATCCGTGATCCTCCTGGTGCTCGCCACCGATCGTAGCGGTCACCGACTGGCCTTCAGGTGGGCTCGCCCGCGAGCTCTCTGGTCTGGCCACGGAGCACTCGTCGCACGTCGCGGAGAAGGATCCGCCGGTCGGCGGACCGCTCGACGTCGTAGCGGAGCCACCGACCGTCGACGTTCAAGTCTGCACCCAGACCCGAGGTGAACGCGTGGAAGTGCAGGAAGGCGGCCGAGCCGCGCGCGAACGTCCCGCGGCGCCGCTCGAGGAACTGTCCGATCGATCGCAGCTGGATCAGCAGCGAGTCGAGCCGGTCGAGATCCTCGTCGCGGACGCGGCTCATGTCCGTTCGGCGGCGTCGGCAGGCAGACCGATCGTCTTGAGCTCGAGGTACTCCTCGAAACCAGCGATGCCGTGCTCACGGCCGATACCGCTTTCCTTGTACCCGCCGAACGGCGAATCGGCGCCGAACCACTGACCACCGTTCACCGCGATCGTCCCGGTGCGGATCCGGGTCGCGACCCCGAGGGCCCGGTCAAGCGACCCGCCACTGACCGCACCCGAGAGCCCGTAGCGCGAGTTGTTCGCGATTCGGACCGCGTCGTCATCGTCTTGGTAGCGGAGCACCGCCAGCACCGGTCCGAAGATCTCCTCCTGCGCGATCGTCGAACCGGGATCCACGTCCACAAAGAGCGTCGGCTCCACGAAGTAGCCCTTCTCGAACCCATCGGGTACTCCCCCACCAACGACGAGGCGCGCGCCTTCGGCCTTGCCTTGCTCGATGTGGCCGAGGACCCGCTCGCGCTGGCGCGCGTTGATCAACGGCCCCATGAGGTTGGCGGGGTCCGTCGGATCGCCGTACGGGAAGGCTTCGAACGCGGCCTTGAGCATCTCGACACCCTCGTCGTACCGCGACGCGGGCAGCAGCATGCGGGTGGTGATGGCGCAGCCTTGACCGGCGTGCATACAGGTCATCGACCCGGAAGGGACCACTGAGGCAAAGTCGGCGTCGTCCAGAACGATGCTCGCCGACTTCCCGCCGAGCTCGAGGAACACCTTCTTCAGGCTGTCGGCACCGCGGGCCATGATCCGCTTGCCGGTCGCCGACGACCCAGTGAAGCTGATCATGTCCACGCGGGGATCTCCGCTGAGCACCTCACCGACCTCGGCCTTGTCTCCGGCGGCCACGATGTTGAGCACGCCGGGCGGCAAGTCGGTCTGCTCGGCGGCGATCCGTCCGATGAACGTCGCGCTCCACGGCGTGTCCGGCGCCGGCTTGAGCACGACCGTGTTGCCGGCCGCGAGGGCCGGGCCGAGCTTGGAGAGGTTGAGCATGAACGGGAAGTTCCAGGGAGTGATCGCGCCGACGACACCCACCGCCTCCTTGACCACCCGACGGGCGCTGCGCATCCCCATGAACTCGTTGACCGGGAGGTCCTGCTCCCACTCGTACGAGTCGATCAGGTCGATGTCCCATTGCAGATCGTCGATGCAGGAATCGAGCTGGATGGCGTAGGTCAGCATGATCGGCGTGCCGACCTCGGCGACGATTTGGGGCCGGAGCGTCTCTCGCTCGCGATCGAGCGCGTCCTTGAGCTGCTGGAGGCATCGCCGTCGTAGCGACCGGTTGGTCGACCAGTCGGTCTCGTCGAACGCTCGCCGAGCGGCTCCGATGGCTCGGTCCATGTCCGCGGCGCCGGCGTCGGCGACCTGCCCGATGACCTCTTCCGTCGCCGGGTTGACGTTCGCGAACGTCGCGCCGGATGTGGCGTCAACGAGCTTCCCGTCGATCAGCAGGCGTGGTTCGGAGTCGAAGTCGGCCATTCGTCCCTCTCCTTGTACTCGGGTCGGTGCCCGATCGGACGGGACGATACCGCTACTCTCGCCGCGTGCGGATCGCCGCGCTCGACCTCGGCACCAACTCGTTTCATCTCCTCATCGCCGAGGTCCGACCAGGCGGTCAGTTCGAGGCGTTGGCACGCGAGAAGGCCATGATCCGCCTCGGCGACGTCGTGGCCCGTAGGGGCCGGGTTACGAGCGCGGCAGCCGACGTCGCGATCCAGACCGTCCGACGGTTCAAGTTGCTCGCGGACGCCGCGGAGGTCAGCGAGGTGCACGCCTGCGCGACGAGCGCGATCCGTCAAGCCGCCAACGGCGCCAGCATCGTCGACCGGATCGAAGCCGAGACCGGGGTCGCGGTCGAGGTCATCAGCGGTCGGCGCGAGGCGGAGCTCATCTTCGGCGCGATCCGGGCCAGTGTCCTCCTCGACCCCGCGCCCGCCCTGTGTTTCGATCTCGGTGGCGGCAGCCTCGAGGTCATGGTCGGCGATTCCGCCAGCCTGCGCTGGGCGACGAGCGAGAACCTCGGCGTCGGTCGGCTCACCGCGGAGTTCGTGCAGAGCGATCCCATCTCGAAGGAGGACCGGCGAAGGCTGGAGCACCATCTGGCGAGCGTGCTCGGTCCGGTCGCGGATGCGGTGAAGCCGTTCTCACCCCGCCTCGTGGTGGGCAGCAGCGGCACCTTGCTCGACCTTGCCCACATGGTCGCAGCCCGACGCTCAGCGGACGTCCCGGTGTCGCTCAACCAGCTCAGCTTCACCCGCGCCGAGTTTCTCGCCTTGCACAAGCAGATCATCGGCTCGAAGGCGAGTGACCGGCTGCGGATGGAGGGTCTCGAATCCCGCCGGGTGGATCTCATCCCGGCCGGTTCCACCCTGTTGGCGGCGGCGATGGACCTTTTCGGGTTCGATGCGATGACGGTGAGCGAATGGGCCCTACGCGAGGGGATCGTCCTCGACGTCATCGGACGTCACGACCCGGCCGACTGGTCCGATGATCCGCGAGCCATTCGCCGAGCCTCGGTCGAGGGCTTCGCCCGCCGATGCACCTGGTCCGAGCCCCACGCCCGCCAGGTCGCCCACCTGGCTCTCGAGCTCTTCGACCAGACCCGCGAGCTCCACGGGCTCGGCGCGAACGAGCGGGAGCTGCTCGAGTACGCGGCGTTGCTTCATGACATCGGGGAGCATGTCTCGACGACCGGTCATCACAAGCACGGGGCGTACCTGATCCGGCACGCGCAGCTGCGGGGATTCACGCCCGAAGAGGTGCAACTCCTCGCCGGCCTCGCCCGCTGGCATCGTCGCGGGGAACCGAAGCTCGGCGACGACTTCGGACTGGTGGACCGCCACCAGCTTCGAGTCTTGGCCGCGATCCTGCGCCTGGCTGACGGCCTCGACCGCAGCCGAAGCAACGCCGTCGATCACGTCGATGTCAGCGTCGGACCATCGCTGGTCATGATCCGGCTCCGCGCCACCCGCGACACCGAGCTCGAGCTCTGGGGAGCGCGACGCAAGCGTGACCTGTTCGAGAAGCTGTTCGAACGCGACGTCGAGATCACGACCCATCCCGCCGGCTCCGCGCTCGAGCCGTCGGTCAGCGCTCCTCAGGAGGGGCCGTTCACCGTCTGATCGATGATCCGGGCAGTGGTCTCGACAAGCGCGGCGTGGGTGACGCCGAGCTCCTCGATCTCGCGATGGAAGGCCGCGATGCGCTCGGTCATCGCGACCATGGCCGACGCGGCGGCGATCGCCGACATGTCCGCGTCGACGCGTCCGGCGCGCTGCGCCTCGGTGATCTTGGCCGCGAGCGCTTCGACGATTGGGCGCAGAAAGGCGTTACGCACGTCTCGGAAGCGCTGGTCGCCTTCTTGGGCTGCGAGGTTGCGGGTTTGAAGCACGGCGCGGTGCTGGCCCCAAGAATCGACGAAGGCCTCGACCATGCGCTGCGACGACGCGTCGCTCCATGGCTCGTCAAGGCCGACGCTGACCGCCCCGAGGTCTTCGGCAGCTTCTTCGGCGAGCACCAAGACTGCGTCCTCGACGGCTCGGAAGTACTGATAGAAGGTCGCTGGGGAGGTGCCGACGGCGCGGGCGATGTCCACGACGCGGAGGTCGCGCAGGCCGCGCGTTTCGAGCAGCTCGCCGGTCGCGTCGAGCAGTCGACGGCGGGTGAGCGCGCCGCGGCGACCGAGGGCCCGGCCGTCGAGGGCCACCGACGGTGACATCACGATGGCCCGACCGTCACCCGAGGGCTCCGGCGTCGCGCAGCGCGGCGCTGCGGGTCCGGTCGTAGCCGAGGACGTCGGTGAGGATCTCGTCGGTGTGCTCTCCAACGGTCGGGGCCCGGGTCGGGATCGGGAGCTGTTCGCCGGCGAGCTTGA
>DAIPLE010000194.1:0-4275 GCA_036769425.1 Actinomycetota bacterium | reverse complement strand
CTCCGATAGTGACACGCACGACCAGGCTCGCGTCGCGACACCCGCCGACGCGCTTCGCGCCGGAGCCGCCTGGATCGTCCTCGGCCGGGCCGTCACCGCCGCCGCCGACCCCGAAGCCGCCGCGGCGCGCGTCACACACGAGGCAACCGCCGCGCTCCACTGACCGGAGCCAGCACCGGACCCGATGGGTATGCTCCCGGCATCCGAGCACCCCCGGAGGTCGCCGATGTCGCTTCCGCCCGCCCTCAGCCCTGACCAACGGCGCGCCGCGCTGGAGAAGGCAGCTGAAGCGCGCCGACGACGGGCCGCAGTGAAAGAGCAACTCAAGACCGAGCGACTCTCCCTCGCGGAGCTGTTCCAACGCAGCGAACGAGACGACGTGCTCGGCAAGCTCAAAGTCGTCAGCATGCTCGAAGCGATGCCACACACCGGGAAGGTCAAAGCTCGCCGACTCATGAAGGAGCTCGACATCAGCGAGAGCCGCCGCCTGCGAGGCCTCGGCCCGAACCAGAAACGCAAGCTCCTCAACCACTTCGCCCGCGTCCCCTGAGCGTCCTTCTCGTCATCACGGGCGCGTCCGGCGCCGGCAAGACCACCATCGTCCGCGAGCTCCTCCAACGCGAACCGGCGCTGTGGTTCTCGGTCTCGGCCACCGACCGCCCCCCACGGCCCGACGAGATCGAGGGACGCGACTACCGCTTCGTGTCCCACGATTCGTTCGAGGCGATGCGCGACCGCGGCGGGTTCCTCGAATGGTTCGAGGTCTACGGCGACCTCAAAGGCACCCCCCGCGACCCCATCGAGGAGCACCTCGCCGCCGGCGATGACGTCCTCGTCGAAGTCGACGTCCAAGGGGCCCTCGCCATCCGCGAGCAGCTCCCCGATGCCTTCATCATCTTCATCAAAGCGCCCTCCCGCGCCGCCCAACGCCAACGCCTCCTCGATCGTGACGCGTCCGCCGACCCCGCCTCGTTGGAGCGCCGCCTCGACCAGACCGAGGCCGAAGAACGTCTCGCCGACCGCTTCGACGCCGTCGTCGTCAACGACGACGGCGACCGCGCCGTCGAGACGATCATCGAGCTCCTCGAGGCCCGTCGCCGACGCTGATCGTCGACCCTGGTCCAGGATCTCCCGGCTCTCGACTACCATTGCGTGCTGCCGCCGAGCCCCCGGCGCGCCCGTTCTTTAGGAGTCGATTTCGATGCCCGAACGTCGAGCCTCGCTCATGGAGCCCCGCATGGAGCACCTCCTCGACCAAGTCGGGTCGAAGTTCACCCTGGTCACCCTCGCCGCCAAGCGGGCCCGCGAGATCAACGACTACTACAACCAGCTCGGGGAAGGCCTCGGCAAGATCGTGCCGCCCCAGGTCACCTCGGTGTCCCGGAAGCCGCTGACGATCTCCATGGAGGAGATCGAGGCCGGCAAGATCCAGGCGGTTCCGCTCCCCGAAGAACCCGAGGGCGAAGCCGCGTCGGCCGAAGCCGACGCCGCCGAGCCGACCGGCAAGTAGCCGCCGCGCCGAACCCGGCGCATCGCCATGACCCCAACTCCCGAACTCCGCGCCGCGCTGCGCGGCCGAGTTGTCGTGCTCGGTGTCACCGGCGGGATCGCGGCCTACAAGGCCGTCGACGTCTGCCGCCAGCTGGTCGACGCCGGCGCCCACGTCGCCCCGGTCCTCACCGCTGACGCGCACCGCTTCGTCGGGGCCCTGACGTTCTCGGCGCTGGCGTCCGAGCCGGTCCGGTCCCAGCTCTTCGACGGACCCGAGCCCATCCCACATACCCGGCTCGGACGCCGCGCGGATCTCATCGTCGTCGCGCCCGCCACCGCGACCCTCCTCGCGAAGTACGCCGCCGGCATCGCCGACGACCTGCTCACCGCGACGCTGCTCGCCACCCGCGCCCCAGTGCTGGTCGCGCCGGCGATGCACACCGAGATGTGGGAGCACCCCGCGGTCCAAGCGAACGTCGCGGTCCTCACCGAGCGCGGCGTCCACGTCGTCGGACCCGACGCCGGACATCTGGCCGGCGGCGACGAGGGCCCGGGCCGCCTCGCGGCGCCCGACGCCATCGTCCGCGCCGCCGCCGAGGTCCTCGCCCAGGGCCGGGACCTGACCGGCGTGGCGATGCTTGTCACCGCCGGCGGCACCCGCGAGGCCATCGACCCGGTCCGGTTCGTCGGGAACCGCTCCTCGGGGAAGATGGGCCACGCCATCGCCGATGCCGCGGCCCAACGCGGCGCCCGGGTCGCGCTCGTCACCACCACCAACCGGCCCACCGACCCCTCGGTCGAGGTGATCCCCGTCGAGACCGCCGACCAGATGGCCGACGCGGTGTTCAGGCGCTTTGACGACGTCGACGTCGTCGTCATGGCTGCCGCAGTGGCCGACTTCCGGCCCAAGGTCGCCGAGACCGAGAAGCTCAAGAAGCATGACGGCGTCCCCGAGCTGCTGCTCGAACCCACTCCCGACATCCTCGCCACCCTCGGCGGCCGCAAACGCCACCAGATCCTGGTCGGGTTCGCCGCCGAGACCGGCCGGGTCCAGGAACACGCGGCCCACAAGCTGGCGGCCAAGAACCTCGACCTCGTGGTCGGCAACGACGTCTCCGCCCCCGACGCCGGCTTCGAGGTCGACACCAACCGGGCAACCCTGGTGAACTCGGACGGCTCGACGGAGGAGCTCCCGCTGCTCCCGAAGACGGCCCTCGCGACGACGATCCTCGACCGGGTACGCGACCGCCTCCACCATCAAGGACACCAAGAGAGGAATCCGTGAGCGACCGTTACACCTTCACCTCCGAGTCCGTGACCGAGGGCCATCCCGACAAGATGTGCGACCAGATCAGCGACTCGGTCCTCGACGCCATCTTCGAGGAGGACCCCCAGAGCCGGGTCGCGTGCGAGAGCATGGCCACCACCGGGCTCGTCGTCGTCGCCGGGGAGATCAGCACCAACGCCTATATCGACATCCCCCGTGTCGTGCGCGACACCGTTCGCAGCATCGGCTATGACCGAGAGTCGTACGGGTTCGACGGCAACACCTGCGGTGTCATCACCAGCATCGACGAGCAGTCTCCCGACATCGCGATGGGCGTCGACAAGGCCGCCGAGCAGCGCGCCGGCGACGGTGAGCTCTACGACGAGATCGGCGCCGGCGACCAGGGGATGATGTTCGGCTACGCCTGCGACGAGACCGACGACCTCATGCCCATGCCGATCTGGCTCGCGCATCGTCTCGCGCACCGCCTGGCCGAGGTCCGCAAGTCCGGCGTGCTGCCCTACCTCCGACCGGACGGCAAGACCCAGGTCACGGTCGAGTACGAAGACGGCCGGCCGAAGCGCCTGTCCTGCGTCCTCATCTCCACCCAGACCGGACCTGGCGTCGACATCGACACCCTGCTCAAACCCGACCTGCTCGAGCACGTCATCCGACCCTTGCTCCCAGCCCAGTTCGCCGATGACGACTTCGACGTCCTCTGCAACCCGACCGGCAACTTCGAGCTTGGCGGCCCGCACGCCGACTGCGGCCTCACCGGCCGCAAGATCATCGTCGACACCTACGGCGGCATGGCCCGTCACGGCGGCGGCGCGTTCAGCGGCAAGGACCCGACCAAGGTCGACCGCTCCGCGGCGTACGCGGTGCGGCACGCGGCGAAGAACATCGTCGCCGCCGGCATCGCCCACCGCTGTGAGGTCCAAGTGGCGTACGCCATCGGGGTTGCCCGACCGGTGTCGGTCATGGTCGAGACCTTCGGGACCTCCGAGATCGACCCCGCCAAGCTCCCGGATCTCATCCATGAGCACTTCGACCTGCGACCAGCGGCGATCATCGAGAACCTCAACCTGCGTCGTCCGATCTTCCGCCGCACCGCGGCGTACGGACACTTCGGACGTCCCGAGCCCACGTTCACCTGGGAACGCACGGATCAGGCCGACGAGCTCCGCGCCGCGGCCAAGTCCCTCGCCTGACTCGAATCGCCCCGTGACCGGGGCCGTGTGGCGCGTCCTCCCGGACGTGCGCGCCATCGACCGAGTCTTCGACTACCGGCCGGGGTCGGCGGACCCGGTGCCGGTCGGCACGGTTGTCCGCGTCCCGCTGCACGGCCGACGGGTGCGGGGCTGGCTCCTCGCGGTCGGCGACGACACCGACGCCCCCGACCAGGCTCTGCTGGCGGTGCACGCCGTCGTCTCCGCCGGACCGCCGCCCGACGTCGTCGAGCTCTGCCACTGGGCGGCATGGCGATGGGCCGGACCCCGCGCCACCGTCCTGCGCGC
>DAIPLE010000193.1:0-4289 GCA_036769425.1 Actinomycetota bacterium | reverse complement strand
CGACTCGTTGCCGGCGGTTGCCCAGGCCGCCATCGCTCATGCGCAGTTCGAGACCATCCACCCGTTCATCGACGGCAACGGTCGGACGGGCCGCGCCCTGATCCACGTCTTGCTCCGCCGCCGTGGCCTTGCCGAGCGTGTCCTCCCACCGATCTCTCTCGTCCTCGCGACGTGGGCCACCGACTACGTTGCCGGCCTCACCGCCAGCCGCTACCGCGGAGCCCCGACGTCCCAGCCGGCGCACGAGGGCTTGAACCGGTGGATCGCGCGCTTCGCTTCGGCCGCCGGTCGCTCGGTCTCCGACGCAGACGCCTTTGAGGCGAGCGTCGGCGAGATCGAGAAGACCTGGCGGACTCGGGTCGGGCGCATCCGCGCCGACTCCGCGACCGACCGTCTGGTCCGAGCGCTCCCTGGCGCGCCCATCGTCACCGTCGCTGGTGCCGCCGACATCATCGACCGGAGCTTCCAGCAGACCAACGAAGCGATCGCCCGGCTCGTCGATGCAAAGGTCCTGAAGCAGGTCACCGTCGGGCGACGGAACCGCGCCTTCGAGGCCGGGGAGATCGTCGATGCGTTCACCGACCTCGAGCGCCGGCTGGCCAGCCCGCACGGCGACACGCGGACGTCACCTACGGCTCGGACGGTCCCACGACGCCGCTGAAACGGTACCGATCTCGGGACGGCGCCGCTGGTCACGGAACAGCACCATGCTCGGGAGATCTTCGCCGCGAGCACCAGCGTGGTGCCGACGTCGGCGTCGTAGGTGATCACGACCTGCTCGTCCCTCGGCGCGGTCGCGAAACGCCGCAACACAGCGCGCACGATCACGCACTGTTTTACCAGGTCAGACGGCGAATCGATGCCTTGGTGGCGGTGGTCGAACCGCCCGGATCATAGGATGGCCACATGAGCGATGTCGTCGAACCTGTCCTGGCCGTGACCGACCCGGCCCGCGAGAAGATCCTGGAGGTCCGCTCGAGCGAGCCGAACCCCGACACGCTCGCGCTCTGGGTCGAGATCAGCGGCCAGTCAGCCGGGGCGTTCTCGTACACGATGGAGCTTCGCCCCGTCGCCGACGCCGGCCCCGGCGACGCGGTGCAACGCCACGACGACCTCTCGGTGGTCATCGCGGCCGACAGCATCGAACCGCTAGCCGGAGCGACCCTCGATTTCACCGGGGCCGGCATGGTGATACAGAACCCGAACAAGCCGAGCGCCGGTCCGGCTCGCGGGGCCCCACCCGAGGCGGATCTGTCGGGCCCGGTGGCCCAGGCGGTGCTCACCGTCCTCGACGAGGAGATCAACCCAGCGATCGCCGCGCACGGCGGCCGAGCCGACCTGGTCGCGGTGGACGAAGGCGTCGCCTATCTGCGCTTGTCGGGTGGCTGTCAGGGGTGTGGTCTCGCCTCGGTCACGCTGTCACAGGGCATCGAGGTCGCGATCCTCGACGGGGTCCCCGAGATCGAATCGGTGATCGACGTCACCGACCACGCCTCCGGTGACAACCCGTACTTCGAATCCGCGAAGAAGTAGTCGCCGCGCCCGGCGGCGCGATCAGGCGAACCGCTTGGCGTCCTGCGCCGCGTACCGGGCGACCGTCGTGTCGGCCTGCGCGGTAGTCGCCAACGCGGCGAGCACCTCCGGGAGGCGGGCGCCGGGGATCGCGCACGTCATCTCGGTGGCTGGCATCCCGGTGCGGACCCGGCTCAGCGCGCAGCCGACGCTGGCCGCGACCTCACCGTCCTGCTTGGCGATCGCGATGATGTGGCACTGCGGCTTGCCCTCGATGCGCAAGCCCGGCAGCGCGTCGGCGAGGACCATGAGCTGCTTGCCGTTGATGCGCAGGAGCACGACGTCCGGGTCGACCGGGGTCTCGGCCAGCGGCCCGTAGGTCACGGTCCCCGGTCGGTCGCGCACCACCGGGATCTGGGGCACGACGTCCATCGTGACCCAGCCGGCGTCGAGGAGCGCGGCGACGTCGGCGTTGCCGGCGACCTCGTCGAGGGTCTTGAAGCCGTGCGTCACGCTTCCGACCGAGCAGTTGGCGTGATCCTCGGCGACGGTCGAGAACGTCCGGTCCGCGGCGCGGATCCAGAACACGCAACCGGCGGACACACGACCGGTTCGGCCGTCGGCGGTCGGGGTGGGCATGGGGGAGTCGAACGGGTCGACGCCGGGGGGCGCGTCGTCGGAGAAGGTGATCGCGATGGGTGGCGCGGTGAGGTTCAGCGTGTCGTTGAGCCCTTGGGCGAGCTGGGGCCAGTCGTTCGTCATGCGCGCACCCTATCGAGCGGGCCCGTCACCCGTGCCGGGCGATCTCGGCGTCGAGGTCGAGGGGCGCCACCGGGGCGTCGTGTTCGTGGTCACCCCACTCGTCGCGGGGGACCATCCACATGACTTCGAACTCGTTGCCGTCGAGATCATGGCCGTAGATCGACTTCGTCGCTCCGTGGTCCGACTCGCCGACGTACGCGCCGACCCGTTGCAACGTGTCGCGGGCGGTGGCCAGGTCGGTGATCGACGCGACCTCCCAGGCCAGGTGGTACAGCCCCACCCGCCCCGGTTCGGGGCCGGGGGCGTTCGGTCCCACGGAGAACAGCCCGAGGTCGTGGTGGTTCGTCGACCCCTCGGCGCGGAGGAACGCCGCTCCGGGGAACTCGGCGACCGGGTGGAAGCCGAAGACGTCGCGGTAGAACGCCGCGGACTGGGCCGCGTCTCGCACGTACAAGACGGCGTGGTTGAGGTTTCGGACCGGGATCACGACTGGTTCAACCCCCACCGAGGGCCCGGAACTTCCCGACGACCTCCGAGAACGCGTCGACGAAGGCGGCGACGTCGGCCCCGGTGGTGCTCCAACCGACGCTGGGGCGCAGCGACCGGTCGGCGTCGACCCCCATCGCGGCGAGGACCGGTGACGGCTCGAGGGTCTCGCTCGAGCACGACGACCCGGAGTGCACGGCCACACCGTGCTGGTCGAGGCCCAACAGCACCGGTTCGGCTTCGACCCCGTCGATCGCCAGGCACACCAGGTGGGGAAGCCGGTCGACGGGGTCGCCGAGCTGGGTGACGCCGGCCACGGCGAGCGCGGCGTCGAGGAGCTCGTCGGTCTGGACCCGAGCCGTCGCGGCCTCGGCCGCGAGCCGGTCGCCGGCGCGCAGCTCGGCGGCGGCGGCACCGAAGCCGACGATGGCCGGTACGTCCTCGATCCCGGCGCGACGGGCGCGTTCCTGGGCGCCACCGACCACGAACGGGGGGAGGCGCAGACCCCGGCGGATGAGCACGGCCGCGGCGCCCTTCGGTCCGCCGAGCTTGTGGCCGGTGATCGAGCACAGGTCCGCGCCGAGCGCGGCGAAGTCGAGCGGGATGTGCCCGACCGCGGCGCAAGCGTCGACGTGTACGAGGACGTCCCGCTCGCGGACGGCGGCGACGATGTCAGGCACCGCGGACTGCACCGTGCCGACCTCGTGGTTCGCGAGCTGCACGCTGACGAGCACCGTCTCGGGTCGGCACGCGGCCATGATCTCGGCCTCGTCGATGCGGCCCGAGCCGTCGACGCCGACGACGCTCACGTCGACGTCGGAGCGTCGACAGGACTCGAGCACCGCCGAGTGCTCGACCGCGGTGGTCACGACATGGCCCCGGCCACCCAGGCGTTCCGCGCCGCGGGTGACCGCACCCCATACTGCGGTGTTCACGGCTTCGGTCCCGGTGGCGGTGAAGACGACTTCGCGGGGTCGGGCGCCGACGAGGGCCGCGACGGCCGCGCGGGCGTCTTCGATCGCGACGCGGGTCACACGCCCGTCGCTGTGGACGCGGCCGGGGTCGGCGGGGTTCCCACGCAGGTAGGGGAGCATCGCGTCGAGGGCCGCGGGGCGCAGCGGCGAGGACGACGCGTGATCGAGGTATGCCCGCGTCACGGGCCGGGCCTCAGACCCGGGCGACGCAGTGGTCGCTGCCGTCGGGGCGGCTCGACTCGAAGTGCGGTGAGGTCTCGCCGTAGAGACCGGCGAGCATCCCGCGGATCATGCCCCGATCGAGGGCGCACACGACGTGCGGGTAGCGCTGGGCAGTGTCACCGAACGGGCAGCACTCGGACACGATGGTGAACTCGTCGCCGCGTGCCTCGGCCCGGGCCGCGAATCCGTGTGCGGTGAGCGCGTCGGCGACCGCGGCGATCGCGGTGCGGGCCGAGCGGTGCCCTTCGCCGGGGTCCATCCGGGCGGCGAGGGTGCGGCCGTACTCGTAGCCGACCTGATCGGCGAGGGACTCGGCGGCGTCGGCGCCGAGCG
>DAIPLE010000192.1:0-4297 GCA_036769425.1 Actinomycetota bacterium | reverse complement strand
CTACCTGCGGCGATACGAGGAGTGCGGCGTCGACCAATTGATCTTCTGCGCCCAAGTCGGAAAGAACCGCCACGAAGACATCATGGAGAGCCTCGAGCTCTTCGGGGCCGACGTCCTCCCCGAGTTCCGCGACCGCGACGACGCCCAGCGACACGCTAAGGCGCGACGCCTCGAGCCGATTATCGACGCGGCCATGGCGCGTAAGCCGGCGTCGGATCATCCGCCGCTCCCGTCGCCCGGCTACGCGTACCCCGCCATCCCGCGGGCGCTCGCGGACCGCAGCGGCAGCGACGACTTCCACCGGTGGCTCGACGAGCTCGCCGAGAAGACCGCCACCGGCGAACACCCCGAAGAGTTCCGCCAGCTGCTGACCTGAGCCGCGCCCGCCCCCCCGGCTGGTCGGACCCTCGGTCGGCCGGCAACTCGACCCGGGGGCTGACCGGGCCTTGAGCCCGGCTTCACACCGGGCTCACAGGGTTGAGCGACGCTGTTGTCATGTCAGGTGTCTCGGATCGGGAGCGCATCGCCCACGTGGTGCGCCGCCTCTCGATGGGATCCCATCCCGATCTCGTGAGTCACCTCTCCGACACCGACACGGCCATCGCCCGGGCGCTCGACCTCGCCGGCTCCGCACCGGTGCCGCCGGCCATGGACCCGCCGCCGTCGCTCCAAGCGTCGCAGCCGGCCCAGATCGCCTCCCTGATCGACTGGTGGGTCGACCAGATGCAGTCGAGCTCCCGGCTCGTCGACGAACGCCTGACCTGGTTCTGGCACGACCATTTCGCCACCAGCCTCCGCAAGGTCCGCGCCCCGTATCTGATGCGCCAGCAGCACGTGACCATCCGGGCCCATGCCACCGGGAGCTTCGCCGATCTCCTCCACGCCGTCGCGAAGGACCCGGCGATGCTGCTCTTCCTCGACGGAATCACGAACACCGCCGGGAAGGTCAACGAGAACTTCGGGCGAGAGTGCCTCGAGCTGTTCACCGTCGGCCGGGACGCGGGGTACACCCAAGACGACGTCGTCGCCGCGTCGCGGTCCTTCACCGGCTGGGTGGTCAACCTGGCTGGGACCCCGACGTCGTCTCGCCTCGCCTCATTGGGGATCGCCCCTTGGGCCGCGGGGCTCATCCCGAGCCGTCATGACCGCGGGGTCAAAACGCTGCTCGGGCGCGACGGGACTTTCGATCTCGACAGCGCGATCGACGTGATCCTCGAGCAGCCGGCCACCGGGACCTTCATCGCCACCAAGCTGTACCGGACGCTGATCGGCCGGGACCCGGACGCGACGACGGCGCGTCGGCTCGGCGCCGCGTTCGCCCACGACTACCAGATCATGGGGCTCGTCGACGCCATCGTCCGCGATCCGGACTTCACCGCCGACACCGCCGTGCGAACCCGGGTGCGCACCCCGGTCGAGAAGCTTGTCGGCATCCACCAAGCCGCCGCCAACGGCCACGGTGGCACCACGGCCACGCCGCGTCGACCGGCGGCGGTCGCGAACGTCCTCCGCGCGGCCGACTACCTCCCGTTTCTCCCACCCAACGTCGGCGGCTTCCCCCAAGGGTCGCTGCTCCTCGGCCCCCACGACCTGGTGAGCACCTTCGCCCTGCTCGCGACGCTCGACACGTCCCCGTCGCCGCCGAAGAGCGTCGACGCGCTGCTCGCTCGTTTCTCCCTGTTCGACGTCTCGTCGACCACCCGCCACGTGCTCGAAGCCGAGCGCGACCCCGGCCGCCGCTTCGCGCTGGCGGCCATGTCACCGGAGTTCGCGGTCACATGAGCGACGTCTCCCGCCGCGACTTCCTGCGTCGAGTCGGGCTCGGCACCGTCGCCGTCGCCTCGTCCGGCTACGTGCTCAGCACCTGGGAATGGTCCGGGCCCGCCGGCGCGGCCGTCCTGCGACCGGGCGACATCAGCTCGGCCCACCCCGGCCGCACCCTCGTCGTCGTCGAGCTCGCCGGAGGCAACGACGGGCTCAACACGGTCGTCCCGCACGCCGACCCGGCGTATCACGCCCTCCGACCGACGCTGGGCGTCACCCAGCCGATCGACCTCGACGGTCAGATCGGCTTCCACCCCAACCTCGCGAAGCTCGCGGCGCGCTACAAGGCGGGCCAGGTCGCGATCGTCGAGGGTGTCGGCTACACGCCGCCGAACCTCTCGCACTTCCAGTCGCTCGCGGTGTGGTGGAACGCCGAGCGGTCGAGCGACGCCGGCGGATGGTTGGGCAGCTATCTCGACGCGACCGTCGGGTACGACGACCCGCTAGCCGCGGTCGCGGTCGGGAGCCAACCCGCACCGGCTCTCGTCGGGCTGCGTTCCTTCGCGACGACGATCGCCGACGCCAGCGGCCTCCAGCCGCGCCTCCCGATCTGGGCCGGGGCGCCCGACTCCGTCCTGCGCTCGTGGGGTCGTTTCGCACCGGCGAAGGTCGACAGCCGCCAGTTGCTCGGCCAGGTCGAGCGGGCCGTCGGGTTGACCGTCAAAGCCCGCACCAAGCTCGATCAGGTGCTGCACCCGGGGAGCACGGCCACACCGACCGCCGCGCCGAGCCAGAAGGCGCTCTACGGCGGGACCGTGAGCGACTCGCTGACCGTCGCCGCGCAGCTGATCCGATCCCCGCTCGCACCGCGAGTCATCTACATCACCGGTGTCGGCGACTTCGACTTCCACCAGGGTGAAGCGCAACGCCACCCCGCGCTGATGTCCGAGCTCGACGCCGGCATCGACGGCTTCTTCGGCGCCCTGGGCGACGCCGCCGACCGGACCCTGGTGATGACGACCTCAGAGTTCGGGCGCCGGCCGGCCGAGAACGGCAGCGGAACCGATCATGGGACCGCCAACAGCCACTTCCTCATCGGCCCCAAGGTCAAGGGCGGCCGTTACGGCTCCCCCCCGTCGCTCACCAAGCTCGACGCGACCAACAACCTCGTACCTACCACTGACTTCCGAACCTTGTACGCGACCGGGCTCGCCTGGCTCGGCGTCGCGGACACCGAGCGCATCCTCGGCGGCCGGTTCGACCCGGTCAGCGTGCTCAGCTGAGCCAGCACACGGTGTCGGTACCCTGGCGTCGTGTTCGAACGCCTCGCTGATCTCGAGACCGAGCTGGAAAAGCTCGAGTCGCGTCTCCCGGAGGTCTACGCCTCCGGCGATCAGCGCGCCGCGCGTGAAGCCGGGCGTCGCCACGCCGAGCTGCGACCGATCGTCGACGCGTACCGCGACTTCCGGGGCACCGAGGCCGACCTCGCCGACGCGCAGGAACTGCTGTCGGGGGAGCCCGACACCGAGATGCGCGAGTACCTGCGGGGCGAGATCGCCGACAAGGAGCAACGACTGGCAGAGCTCGCGGCCCGGCTCCGCGAGCTGCTCGTCCCGAACGACCCCAACGACGGTCGGAACGTCATCGTCGAGATCCGAGGCGCCGAAGGCGGCGAAGAAGCGAACCTGTGGGCCGCCGACCTGGCCCGCATGTACGAGGCGCTGGCTCGCCGCCATAGCTGGAAGACCGAGACGCTCTCCACCCAGCCGTCCGACATGGGCGGCCTGCGCGAGGTCAGCCTCGTCGTCAAAGGCCCCGACGCGTGGGCGCGGCTCAAGCACGAGGCCGGTCCGCACCGGGTCCAGCGCGTCCCGGTCACCGAGAGTCAAGGTCGGGTTCATACCAGCGCCGCGACCGTCGCGGTGCTCCCCGCAGACGAAGAGCTCGATGTCGACATCGATCCGAACGACCTCGACATTGACGTCTACCGCTCCAGTGGGCCCGGCGGGCAATCGGTCAACACCACGGACTCGGCGGTGCGGATGACCCATGTGCCGACCGGTGTCGTCGTGACCTGCCAGGACGAGAAGAGCCAGCTGCAGAATAAGGACAAGGCGCTGCGCATCCTGCGGTCTCGTCTCTTGCAGCTCGAGCGGGACCGACAGGACGCCGAGGTCTCGTCGGCGCGACGCAGCCAGGTGAAGGGCGGCGGACGATCCGAGAAGGTCCGGACGTACAACTTCAAGGAGAACCGCGTCACCGACCATCGGGTGGGCGTCACCGTGCACGCCCTCGACCAGGTCCTTGCCGGCGGCGAACCCTTGGACGAGATCACCGACGCCCTCGCCGCCGCCGAGCGGGCGGAGCAGCTCGGCGCCGAGGCATGACCACCTGGGCGGCGCTGTTCGACGACGCCGAGCGAGTGTTCACCGCCGCTGGAATCGCCTCGCCCTCGGTCGATGCCCGCTGGATCGTCGAAGAGGTCACCGATCGGCGCGACGGCGCATGGGTTGTCGTCGCCGACGAGGACGCG